>JAGSYM010000185.1 GCA_018262395.1 Nitrospirota bacterium
ATGCACGTTCATATTCCTCTTTTTTAGGTGCTTTTCCATGCCAGCCATCCTTGTCTTCAAGAAACGGAAACCCCTTTCCTTTTATCGTCTTTGCTATGACCATAACCGGCATCTTCTTTATCCTGAGAGCCTTCTTATATGCATCGATGATTTCATCAAGATCATGTCCGTCAATAACAAATGTCTTCCAGCCAAAAGAAGATATCCGCTTCCGGTATGCATCAAGATCATGCCCGTACATGGTTTCTCCCCTTTGACCAAGACGGTTGACGTCAATGATCCCGATAAGATTGTCCAACTGATAATGTGCTGCAATCTGTATCGCTTCCCACTGCGATCCTTCTGCCATTTCGCTGTCTCCAAGGAGGACATATGTTCGGTATGGCAGTTTATCGACATATTTTGCATTGAGCGCCATGCCGACGCCGATTGAAAGTCCCTGCCCGAGTGAACCTGTTGCCGCCTCGGTATAGGGAAACGTAACGGTGGGATGTCCTTCGAGGGGACTCCCGAATCTTCTCATGGTCATCAATTCCTGTTCTGTTATTTTCCCGGCAACCGTCCAGAGTGCGTAAAACAATGGAGATGCATGACCTTTGGAGAAGATTATTCTGTCATTATTGGGATATTCGGGATGTTCTGTATCAAATCTGAATATTCCGCCGAAGAAGAAGGCGGTCATCAAGTCGGCCGCGGAGAGGGATGACGTGGGATGCCCTGAGCCGGCTGCTGTTGTTGAAGTAAGAATATAGTAACGAATCTGTCTTGCTATTTGTGTCAGTTTTTCTATGGTGATCATAAAATGCCTTATCCTTTTTCTGCTAATCCTTGTTTAATGAAAAAGCCGCTTTGCTATCTCCTGTATTAAGTTCTTCCAGTCTCCTGAGAAACTGCCTGTAGTTTTCTCCGGGATTATCACCCTGAAAGATTCTGCTTCCGACGCAGGCATAATCAACACCTGCCTGGAGGAATAATTCGAGGTTGCCGACTGATACTCCGCCATCAACGGCAATGACTTTATCCTTAAAAAGTGCGCGTGTCTCTTGTATCTTTTCCAGCACCTCAGGCTTGAAAGGACTACCGTAATAGCCAGGGTCAACTGTCATGAACAAAAGGGTGTCAACATGTCCAGCAATATGCCTGAAAGCTTCAAGAGGGGTATCCGGCTTTATTGCGAGTCCCGACTCTATCCCCCGCTTATTCAATTGGCTGATAAAATCACCGTGATCGACATCTGATTCAATATGATAGATAACTTTCCTGAGTCGAGGATGATCGACCTGAATCATAAAAGCAGAGGGGTGCTTTACCATCAAGTGCAGTTCGAAGTCAATATTTGTCCTGAGCCTCTTCAGTGCGGATACAGGAAAACTGCAGGACGGAACAAAGAACCCGTCCATGATATCAATCTGAACATAATCGGTAAAAGCTTCTGACTGTTTTACCAAGACAAAGAATTCATTCTCACGTTCAGCGAGCACAGCCGGCACAATCTTCATTGAATAGAATTATAGCGAAAGCAGTTCCCTTGTTCAATTACTTACAATTTTTCGATGTGTTGTAAATAAAAAGAGGAAATGATAGTATGAAGTTCATGGATAAAGAGAAAATAAAAGATTTCGCGCAAAATACCCTTGGATGCGGTTGTCCCGAGGAAGTGTTTCAGCATATTGAGTGTGAATCCAATATGCGGCGTGATGGTATCAATATAGCATATAAGATCATTATCGGGAACAGGCTTTTGATCTATGTTATCACCATTGATAGTCCGGATTCACTAAAGGAGCTCATACCGACACTTGTAAATGTGGGAAGAAGGGAGAGGGACAGTTCAGGGTTCAACAGGTTTCGCCTCATATTGGCAGCAGATGATTATGATGAGGTAAGACAGAGCGGAGAAAAGCTGTTCAGATCGCTCGAGAAAGATGAGAAGATCCATCTGCATGTTCTCCCAACAACCAGCATCCCAAAGTTTTGTGATGCATGATTCCTATCACACGCAGAAAATCTTAATCAGATGAATGCTGTGTAATGGGATATTTTCCGTCTTGTAGAGTACTATTGCTAAGTAGAATCTGTCCACAAAGTATGTTTTCTGTGATCTGTCATTCCCTGACCTGATCGGGAATCCAGTTTTTCCAATAGATTCTGGATTGTCCGGTCAAGCCGGACAATGACAAAATGCAACTTTGCAGACAGGCACTATGTAACCTTAAATCGATTATGTATAAAGAACATTTTGGCTTTCAGGAACTCCCGTTTTCCATTTCACCAGACCCCCGTTTTTTTTTCATGAGCGATCAGCACCGTGAGGCTCTTGCACATCTCTTCTACGGGATGAATACCGATGGTGGGTTTGTCCTGCTTACCGGCGAGGTTGGTACCGGAAAAACAACAGTGAGCCGCTGCCTGCTCGATCAAGTCCCCGAAAATGTGAACATTGCTTTTATTCTCAATCCAAGACTGAGCACTGTAGAGCTGCTCGCCACCATCTGTGATGAACTGAGAATACCTTATCCAGCCGACTGCTCAAGCGTGAAGATTTTTGTGGATGCAATCAATTCCTTCTTGCTTGATGAACATTCACAGGGAAGAAAAACCGTCCTTCTCATTGATGAGGCACAGAATCTGAGTCCGGACGTGCTTGAACAGGTCCGCCTGCTCACAAATCTTGAAACCAACCAGCAGAAACTGCTCCAGATAATCATGATCGGGCAACCGGAGTTCAGGGATATGCTTTCAAAAGCGGAAATGTCGCAGCTCTCACAACGTATAACAGCACGCTATCATATAGGACCTTTATCGAAAACAGACGTTGCAGCCTATGTCAATCATCGGCTATCAGTTGCGGGTGCAAACCGTACCATATTTCTCAGTGCTGCTATCAGTAAACTCCATTCTCTGAGCCGCGGTATACCGCGTCTGATCAACATTATATGTGATAGGGCTCTTCTCGGTGCTTATGTGCAGGGGAGTTTCCGCATCGATAAAAAGACTCTCGTTAAGGCCGCGGAGGAGGTTTTGGGAAAATCGGGAGGTATGCAAAAAGAAAAAGTGAGACGGGTAATCGCGGGTCTTGTGTTAATTATGTGCGGAACAGTTCTTGCGGCAACCTTTTATTATCAGAAAAGCCTGATGTCTTTTTTCCCGACAAGTAGTACCCCTGAAGAAAAAATAGTCAAGTCGGCATCCCAGAATTTTGATTCAGTTGATTGGCCGTCCGAACAGCCTATTGAACAGAGCAAAGAACTTGCATATCAGGCTCTTTTTCACGAGTGGGGTATCCCGTATGCGATAAGAGAGACTGATGACGCGTGCGTGTATGTCCAGGGAAAAGGCATCCGGTGTCTTGAAAAGAATGGTGATATGAAAACGTTAAATACCCTGAACAGGCCGGCAGTACTAAAACTTATCGACAATGGTGGAAGAGAATATTTTGCTGCAATCAGAGAAATCAAGGGGCAGTATGCTGTTCTTGTTGTTGGAGGCGAAACGAGGAACGTGGATATGATGGAGATAGAAAACAGATGGTCCGGAGACTTTCTGTTGCTGTGGAGACCGCCAAAGCACTACTCCGGGGCTATCTATCCCGGGAATCAGGGACCTATCGTACAATGGGTAGGCAATCAATTATCAGTTATCAACGGGATGGTGAATAATCTCCGTCCGGCAGACGTGTATCATGATGAACTGGTGAATCAGGTGAAGAAATTTCAAATCACCGAGGGTCTTGAACCTGACGGTGTTGTCGGGTCCCAGACCTTCATCTGTATCCTGAATAAGATTGGGAGCAGTGAACCGCTCCTCACGAAATGATAGGAGGCTGCTAATTCATGTCGTATATTCTCG
>JAGSYM010000186.1 GCA_018262395.1 Nitrospirota bacterium
TTCCCGTGCTTTTCCCTCCTTCTCCATCATTAAAAGGCGCGGACTTACCCAGAAGGAGAGAAATATCCCGTTTAAGATCAATACAACCGCGAGGACTGCATGGATAAATGAAATGCCAGAAAATCCAATATCCCTGTAAGTAATCAGGCCACCTAAAATTGCCAATAAGATGCCTATCCAAATGAGGGGTTTTGTAACCTTATGTGTCCGAATGGTTGCCTCTGTCCAATAAGAAGATTTTCTACCTAAGAATCCGTGGAGATCAATAACAGTTACTGCTCCTAACCCAATGATAAATCCTCCAATAAAAAGAAAAAGGCCAAGGATATCAGCCCAGGGGAAATCCTTGTTGCTCCAAATACCCAAATAAATAAATAACTGTTCCATGGTGTAATTAAAATTATATCATAAGCCCTCGATGTCGACTCTGAGGCGATGTAATTAGAAACTTATTTTTTTTGATATTGATCTTTGGATAGTATGCTTTTGAAAGAGGGGCTTGGACTGGCTTTTATAGTGGTACTTTATGCTTTTTGCAAAAGAGTATAGGGACAAGATTAATGAAGAGGCCTCAGTGTTCAATTCTTCGGGCATTAAATACTGAAGGGGAAGGAATTAACGTATTCTTTCTATATGAACAGAACAATCAGATGGCTTAGCGTTATTATCTGTTATCCAACGAAATAGACGGGGCGATGTGATGTAGTAAAAATATTTCCTTCCGAGCTACATACTTTCCCATAAAATTTCTCTCCTGCCTCTTGATAAATACATTATCTTCCCATAGACTTTCATTGTCGGTATGTTTTCACTAACAAGACGATCCCTTCAGGGAGGATGCCATGAGTTTAACAGGGAAGGTAGCAGTAATAACCGGTGGCGGTCAGGGAATAGGGAAAGCAATAGCACATGCTTTCCTGAAGAAAAGCATGAATGTGGTTATTGCAGAACATGATAAAGGAGCAGGGAAAGAGACTGAAGTTGAATACGGTGAAATAGGGAGGATTCTGTTTATCCCTACTGATATCTCGAAGGAAACAGATGTAAAGCGATGTATGAAAGAAACAATAAAAAAGTTGGGCAGACTGGATGTGCTTATTAATAATGCGGCGATATCCATCAATAAACCCATCTCAAGGCTCACTTTAAGTGAATGGAATCGTATCATCGCGGTCAATCTCACCGGTGCATTCCTCTGTTGCAAATACGCCGCACCTCACATAAAAAAACAACCGGTGTAATTTTGAACATCGCCTCAACAAGGGCTTTCATGTCGGAACCTGATACAGAGGCTTACTCGGCATCAAAGGGCGGGATTGTTGCACTGACCCATGCGCTGTCAATAAGCCTCGGTCCTGAGATTCGGGTCAACTGTATAAGCCCGGGATGGATAGAGGTAAGAGGATGGAGGAAGAAAAGCCGCAGGGATAAGCCCGATCTTTCGGAAACCGATCACTCACAGCATCCGGCAGGAAGAGTCGGGAAACCCGAGGATATCGCATCTCTCGCCGAGTTTCTCATTTCGGATCAGGCAGGGTTTGTCACCGGAGCAAACTTTATTGCGGACGGCGGGATGACAAGGAAGATGATCTATCTATAAAAAATGTATCTTAATTGTTCACATTATCTCTTTCGATACTCTGAGATAGGGATATGAGAAATCATATCGGTCAGGCGTACCAGTGAACTCTTGATTACCGTACATGGCAGTTAGCTTCTGGTCGCCTGTGCGCACTCTTCCCTCTGAGTTGTTCAAAGCTTTGCTCATATAGTAAAATGAGCTGGAAAATAAAATTTACTTTCCCTGTCCCGAACCATGAATCAGAATAAGATATGTCCTGATTGTGAAATTGAGTATCTGCCGCATATCGAGAAATGCGCTGATTGCGGCGCGGTGCTCCTTCTCCACGAGGAGCACAGACAGACACAGGAGGAAAAGAAGCTGCTGATGGCGAAGGCCATCGAAAACATTGCCGTGGTCAGGGAGGGCGACCTGAAGTGGTTAGGTACATTATATAACGTTCTCATCGATGCCGGTATTCCTTGCACGATCATTTCCGACGCAGGCTGTAACAAAGGCTGTTGCGGCACTAAATGCCGGTTGATCGTATCGAAAGAGGACCTTGAACGGGCACAGGAACGCGTTGCGGAATACTACATGGAAATTCATCCGGAGATCCGGGCTTCCAATGAACTTATTAGCCAGGGTAAATGCCCGGCCTGTGGTTCCCCCGTTGGCGCCGGTGACAATAAGTGCTCCGATTGCGGCCTGACGCTCGTGATTGTTGAGGAAGAGAACGAGGAAGAATAAGGCGGCGGTGGCTAATCGAAGTCGGTCCTTTCTATGAGAACGTAGTAGCTCACTTTCCTTTCCACCGAGCGTGATATAATCCTCCATGTACGATCCTCTGAAGTTGGCAGATCATGCCAGAGATATCGTATGCAAAGATACCCAACGAAAATACTACCATTTCAGACCTGCACGGTTTTACGGAGGCATAGCAACTGCAGACTGTCTCGGTTGCTGTCTGAGATTCGTCTTCTGCTGGTCATGGGATAAGGTTATCAAGCCGGAGCACAGTGGAGAGTACTACACATCCGGGGAAGTTGCGGGGAGACTTATCTCTGTAGCCAAGAGTAAAAGGTATCACCAAATAAGGATAAGTGGATGAAATTATGATGCTACGCAGGGCGGAACTTTCACTTTCAGTTTTTTCCGCAATTCCGGGGTGAGTTTCGTCTTCATCACGAAATCGTCTTCTGCAAAATCATCCCGTTTTTTTATCAGGAGCCATTCCTTTTCCTTCCCTGACATCTTCGTAAGCACGAAGCCTCCATTCAACTTCCTGCCCCTGAGAACAAATTCTATTTTGCCCTCCCGGACGCTTCCTCCGAGAAATATGTATTCTCCATCATCCCAGATCAGAACGGCTCCGGAACCGTATTGATCTTCCGGAATAATTCCTTCGTATGAGGCGTATTCGAGAGCATGGTCGTCAACTATAATGGCAAGCCGCTTGTCTTTTGGGTTCATCGAAGGCCCTTTGGGAACGGCCCATGATTTCAGGACCCCTTCCATTTCGAGCCTGAAATCGAAATGCAGGTGGGTTGCATGATGCTCGTGTACGACAAACTTTGGCATATACGTAATTGTAAATGAAACGAATAAATATTGTCAGAGATGGGGTATGACAAAACTTGCAACCTGTAATGAAAAGTGCAGCCGACTGAAGTCTTAATATCTCTATAATTCAACGAGTTATTAAAAGTACTCCCTGGCACTAAATTTGCTCATAAAATATCATTGATATATATGAGAAAGGGAGGTGATCTTCAATGAATTTGCGACAATTTTTGAAAGATGAGTTTGGTATTGACTTTCCAATTTCGGGTGGACTGGGAACCTCCCGGGAAAACTCGATTATTATTCATCACACGATTCCCAATGACTATACAAGCGTAGAGTATGCGATCCTTCAGTGTCTTGGTCTTGGCAGAGAGATAGCCTGGAAATTAGTACAGCAATTAACCTTGAATCATAATGAACGAACACTCGACCGGTTGAAAATTGAAACAACACAAGTCACCGAAGGTGAGATTATTACACAGGTTGAAAACTATTATTTCGATATAACTGAATGTGTGGGCGCTCATTCCTGTGCTTTTTGAGAGAAGAAGGTGATGATGAGAATCTGATCAGACGGTATCAGTTCGTTGTCTGACTTCAAACCCTTTTGTTGCGAGATTCACAAGAATTTCTTTCAGATGTTCACTGTTTCTTACCTCAATGACAAAAACCACTCTTATTTTGCCTATCGACAGGTTCCCTGCAAGTCTGTCGTGAA
>JAGSYM010000187.1 GCA_018262395.1 Nitrospirota bacterium
ACTGAGAAAAGCAGAGGAGCGGGCGCATATCCTTGAAGGACTGAAGATCGCACTTGATCATCTCGATGCAATAATAGCCCTCATCCGGAGTTCGAAGACGCCTGAAGAGGCAAGAACCGGCTTAATGAGGGATTTCCCCTTAACAGAAATACAGGCTCAGGCCATCCTCGACATGAAACTTCAGAGGCTGACTGGTCTTGAGAGAGAAAAGATCATCAGGGAATATGTCGATACATTGAAGGAAATAGCGAGACTGAAGGAAATCCTCGAAAACGAAGCTCTTGTTTCGCAAATTATCAAGGACGAACTGATCGAGATCAGGAACAAATATACCGATGAGAGAAAAACAGAGATTACATCCGAAACGAAAGAAATAACTATGGAAGACCTGATAACCGATGAGGAGATGGTCATAACCTTGTCCCATCAGGGATACATAAAGAGAAATCCTTTGAGCGCTTACAGGAGCCAGAGAAGAGGGGGGAAGGGTCTCATCGGAATGGAGACGAAAGAAGAGGATTTTGTGAGCGAACTCTTCATAGGTGCAACACATGATTACATGCTTTTCTTTTCAAATCTCGGACGGCTGTACTGGCTGAAGATCTACCAGATACCGGAAGCAGGCCGGGCTGCCAAAGGCAAAGCACTGGTCAATCTTCTTGCGCTGTCAGAGGGAGAGAGGATCACGACAGCTCTCCCGGTTCGCACTTTCAAGGAAGGATTTCTTGTAAAGTTCACAAAGAATGGTACGGTCAAGAAAACAGCACTTGAGGAATACAGCAACCCGCGGGGGAAAGGGATTATTGCTGTTACTCTTGAAGAAGGGGATGAGCTGATTTCTGTGAGAAAGACGGATGGCAAAAGCGATCTTATCATAGGGACCAAGAAAGGCCTTTCAATCCGGTTCAATGAGGAGGATGTTCGTGATATGGGGCGGACTGCAAAGGGTGTCAGGGGGATAAGACTCACAAAGGGAGACGAGGTTGTGTCTGCGGAAGTGGCAGGGGAAAAGACAGCAATTCTCACCGTAACAGAGAAAGGCTTGGGAAAGCGCTCAAAGATCGAGGAATATCCTGTTCAGAGCCGTGGCGGGAAAGGCGTCATATCCATTAAGATCATCGAAAAAGGGGGAAAAGCTGTCGGACTCATGCAGGTAAGGGATGAGGATGAGGTGGTCATGATAACCAGTTCAGGGAAACTCATAAGAACCCTTGCAGGGAACATATCACTGCACGGAAGAAATACACAGGGCGTAAAACTCATGGACGTAGAAGGTGAGGATAAGATCGTGAGTATCGGAAAGGTTGCTGAAAGGGATTGATTACCCTTATATCCTAACCGGCTTTATTGATACATTTTGTGTATACCGGCAGATACATTATTTTGCTCATTCTCGATCCCAGTATCCATCGGGACCTCCGAGGTAAATTCTGTTGTAGACAGAATTCAAATCCGCTCGAATACAATATCTGCCGTCTGGTTTATAGATAATGTGAGCTAAGAGTTATAAAACTGCATCATTTCCTCATGCATTCAGTTCGACAATATCCCTGTCTTTTAGAATGTGATTTTTCTCCACCTTTTGACCATCGAATTTTGCAGAGCCCCAGACGCGCGCATATTTCAGGTGAAAGAGAAAATCCTTATGAATAAAGCTGGCGAGGTCAAGAATTGTTGAGCCGGCCGGAATGGTAAATGGTGTAGAAAGATCGGGTTCTTTGCCCGGGGGTTTGGAGTAAACCCTTATAATTCCCGATACTTCAAAGAGTGCCTTTTTCAGTTCCTCAAGATTCTCTTTTTTCAGTGCTGATACGGCAATGCATTGATAGAGATGCCCATATTTTGCCTTGAGCCTGAAGAAATTTTCTTCCATCATCGCAAGGTCCATTTTATTTGCAGCGATAAGAGTTTTTTTGAATACCCCTACAGGAGCTTTGTCCGGGGATTGCAGGATTTCATCTCGAGTTCTTATATGAATATTCCATCTCTGAAGCTGATCGATGAGGAGCTCAGCCTGAATATCGGGGTCTTCAGTCAGATCAATGACAAGGAGCATGGAATCTGTATACCGCAGAATACCTGATACCCATCCATCAGTAGCTTCATTGCCTATCGGTGGGAGGTCCACAAGCTGAAATTGAATATCCTCGAAGGGCATCATACCGGGCAATGGGGTGAGTGTTGAGAGAGGATAGTCTGCAATCACCGGATTGGCGTTCGTGAGGCGGGCGAGCAGGGAAGATTTTCCGGAGTTTGGGAACCCTACCAGTGCTATCTGGGCTGCACCTTCTTTCTGCACGACATATAAATCACCCCTGCCTCCTTTTTTCTTGCTTGCTGCTTCCTTCCTGAACTGGGAGAGCCTTCTCCGTAAATCAGCCCTCAGTTTGTCCGTTCCCTTGTGTTTCGGGATAGTGGCTAAAAGGTCTTCAAGGGCAGCGATTTTTTCTGAAGGTGTAACTGCCTGCTTGAATCTCTTTTCAGCTTCAAAATATTCAGGCGGAAGATTGGCCGGCATACTTCATTATATCAATGTAATGTACTTCAGGACAGGGAAACAGAGCAAGGTTTTTATCGTATTTCCCGCTCGGTGAATCCCAAAATGCATCTCATGTCAGGCATATTTGCAGAAAAAGCTCTTGTGCAGCACCTTTGTGAGCGGTCTCATTACTCACATAAGATACATATTTTCATTCTTACCAACCTTATAACGATACAAACATAAATTCTGCGTTCAAGAGGTTTTAATGCACATATGCCTGGCATTTTCTCTATACAAATGCACATTTGGGGTCACAATAAAAAAGATAGTGACAGGAGTTCAGCTCCTGCCACTATCAAGGGGGGAGCTTAGATAATTATGACAGGAATAAATTAGCAAATGCTAAAATAAATGTCAAGGGGAAATTGTGGAACTATTGTGAAACGAGGCGAACGGTCATAGCTTTTTGAGACAGAGGCTTACCTTGTACGATTTCAGTTCTTCTTTATTTTTTCCTGTAAAAATAATCGGATCCTCTTTGTCACCTGCAAGAATGGTCATCGTATCTTTGATAATATATTTTCTGATCGAAAAACCATGGGGAGAACGAAAAAGGACTGAATTGCCATTCATAATATCTTTGCTTGGTTCGACCAGTATGAGATCGCACATCTCCAGTCCGCAACATGACAAAAGACCCTTCGGCGTTATATAAAAAGCATAAGGATCATCCGTTGCCGCATACTCATAAGCGTCTGCAATAAGTTTAGGATAAGCTAAATCTATCCAGTCAGACCATTCCTGAATTTTGGTCTCATCCACAATCGGTATTTTTCTCGGGATCTTTGTTGTTGCAGGGATATCTGACTCAATCATCAGAAGACTTTCCGGTGGTACCTCCAGTGCCTTGGACAGTTTGAGCAGTGTTTCACGCCCCGGCCTTCGAATACCGGTAAGCAGCTGACTGACATACGCACAGCTGACTCCCATTCTCTGGGCAAGAGTCATAGCCTTTACCCCCTGAGCCTTCATGATCTTTCTGAGTTCCTCGCCGAATGTCATACACTGCTATTATAATATATCTTTTAGGATTTAAGCAGATGATAAGATAGGACAGGTGCCTGAATCTCGTTATATGACTGTCCACTGCTGCGGGAGGAAAAGCCTCTCGTAAGTCATAAGCGCAAATCTATCTGTCATCCCGGCAATAAAGTCACATACCATGCGGTGCTTATTGAGTTTCTCTTCCTTTGGAATGTCTACAAACACCTCTTCCATATGTTCGAGATAATACGCGTATAAATCACGAAGAATCTTTTGAGCCTTCTTGAACTCACTGATGATCTTGTCGCTTTCATAG
>JAGSYM010000188.1 GCA_018262395.1 Nitrospirota bacterium
GTCCAAATCCTATTGGGATATCAGTGGTTGAACTTGAAAAGGTGGAAGGCAACATGCTTTATATCAAAAATGTTGATATCGTTGATGGTACACCCTTACTTGACATAAAACCCTATGTCCCGGAGTTTGATATCCAGAGAGCCGACCGCACAGGGTGGCTCGCCGAAAAAGCGGGCAAAGCAGAAAAGGTGCAATCGGATCAAAGGTTCAAATGAACCCCGTCTGCAATGCAGCTGTTATTTACCCATAGGTTGAGATAGTTTCTTTAACTGATCTTTCGACAGGGGTTTGCCATAGCCGATATATTGCACCATCGGCGATGAAGGATTATCTATCGGGATCCATATCCCGTCTTTATAATCCTGGTATACACAATCATACTTCACACCTTCCACAACAGGTATCACCCCTTTGAGGTTTTTCAATTCACTGTTTTCAAGCCATGTAAGATTCACCTTGCCACTCTGAACCTGCTTCACAATATTGGTGCCGTGGCAGTCATCACACTTTCGCCCCTGCTTCATGACAGAATGACTATTCTGCGGAGCAAACATGATTAATGTTTTATTCCCCGGTGCTACAAATGTTTGTGTATTTGCAGATGTTACCTTTCCTTCGTAATTCATGAGAAACGTCCATCCTGAAACTTTGATATCCACGCGCTTCCGCTCATTGACAATAGTCTCAATGTGGCAGTTCTGACAGCTTACAACATGACGAATATGACATGCTTTACATTCCAACTTGTCCCCGTGGATCTTGTGGGAAGTACTCTCGGGAACCGATGGATGACAAGTCTCACACTTCGCATGCATCGCCCCGGGCTGTTTCATGGAATTATACTCCTTGCCGTCACCGTGAACTTCGCTTGGTATATGACAGTCCCTGCATTGCATCTGCTTGGCAAAGTGAACATCCTCCTGATGAGTATCCTTGTCAATCTTCATGATAGTCCGCTCCCGCTTATGACAATTCAAGCAGACATCCTGGTTCCGGCCTGCTTTCGCCGTGTAAAATGATTTCTCTCCTTCCGCGGTCTTGTGGCACACGTCACATGACTTCACATGACAGTTAATGCAGTCAAGTTTCGGACTCGCATAGGGTATGCCGGTAAGTGTTTCCAGCCCCCCATTTGCCTTGTCATACCAATACGCCATTCCCCTCGTTGTGTAATGGAGACTTGACAGAAATAAACAGTCTTCCTTTTTTATATCCTCAGAATATCCCTGCACAAGAAGCCCTGACATGATAAACCCTAAAACTGTCAGCAGGATTATAAACTTCCTTTTCATCTCAATCCTCCCGTATTCAATGATATGATAACTTTTTCTGTTTCATTCTACTCGGGGAATGGGAATGCGTCAAGAAAAACCTACCCTGCATCATCCATAAATGAACCGGCTGATATTGTATTTGAGCGGATTTGAATTCTGTCTCGACAGAATTCACCTCGGAGTCCCGAATTAATTCGGGACGAGAATGAGCGAAAATACTGTATCTGCCAGCATAAAAAAATGATGAATAAAGCAGGCTGAGATTCGTCTATTACTTGTTGAGAAGTTTTGAAGCTTCTTTTGCAAAATAGGTGAGAATCAAATCCGCGCCGGCCCGCTTGATCGAGGTGAGGACCTCCATCATAGCACGCTGCTCATCAATCCAGCCGAGTTTTCCGGCAGCCTTAACCAGGGAATATTCTCCGCTCACATTATAGGCTGCAACTGGCACATCAAAGGAATCTTTGACATCAGAGATGACGTCGAGATATGCGAGGGCCGGTTTCACCATAACGATATCCGCACCTTCTTCAATATCAAGCGCAACCTCCTTCAAAGCCTCTCTTCTGTTTGCAGGATCCATCTGGTATGAGCGCCTGTCACCGAACTGTGGAGTCGATTCAGCAGCATCTCTGAACGGGCCATAAAATGCTGATGCGTATTTGGCGGCATAGGACATGACAGGTACTTCTCCATAGCCTTCCTCATCAAGTGCGGTGCGGATTGCGTCGACTCTCCCGTCCATCATGTCTGATGGCGCAACCATGTCAGCACCGGCTTTAGCATGAGAAACTGCTTCCTTTGCCAGCAGTTCGAGGGTGGGATCGTTCTGGACCTCATGATTTTTTATGATTCCGCAGTGACCGTGGCTTGTGTATTCGCACATACAGACATCTGTAATAACAAACAATTCAGGAACTTTATTTTTTATTGCCCTGATTGCCTTCTGAACTACACCGTGCTCATCATAAGCACCTGAGCCGATTTCGTCTTTATGTTCAGGGATCCCGAAGAGTATCACCGAGGGAATACCGAGGGAGAAGACTTCTTTTGCATGCTTCGTTACGGTATCAACAGATTCCTGGTAGCACCCGGGCATCGATGATGAGATCTCTTTTTTTACACCTTTACCGAAAGTTACAAAGAGGGGATAGATAAAATCATCAGGAGAAAGGGAGGTCTCCCTCACCATTCTCCTGATTGTCTCATTCTTTCTTAATCTGCGTGGTCTGTGAACAGGGAACACAAGTCTGACTTATTCTCCGCAGGAACTACAGCCTGAGCTACCGGCGCCGCATGCTGAACTTCCGGTACCGCATGCAGAGACACCTCCGGTGAAGATAAACCCTTCACCCTCTTCCCCGACATAATAATCAAGCTCTCTTCCAGTGAGGGTTTCCATGGTATGTCTGTCGATAAAAACCTTCAGCCCGTTTTTTTCTATAATCTCATCATCAGGCCTCTGATCCTCCTGCATATCAAGACCGTATGACGGTCCACAGCAGCTTTCTCCGGCAACAAATATCCTTAATCCCCATGTTGACTTGCCTTCACCGGTCAATATGGCCTTTGCTTTCTCAGCAGCAGTATCCGTGATTGTCATTCTTCAATACCTCCAAAAGTTTAATAAATTAGCATAGAAAATTATTTACAAAAAAAGCAAACTCCTCGTTGCAGAGGTTGCCCGGTTAGCCTTTAGAGGAGCTCCTTGAATGGCATAAGGTCTATGAAAGCATGAAGGGTGGACATTGCCTTTGTTACCGTTGCAATGCCTGCTTCTTCAACTGCAGCAATCGGGTTCAGCCCGCCAACGATGACCATCCCTGCCCTGTCAAGGCCAACAGGCATCTCAAGAAGTGGCTGGTTGGGATTACCGATCAGTAAAATACCCCTTATCCCCTTTTCTCTCAGTTCATGACTGATCTCTTCCGCTTTCTTAAGGCTTACAACAGGTAGTTCGCGAAAGCTTGCGAGAATCTTTCCCGATTGATTCCTTACAGCCCCGGTTATATCGGTCATCTTGCTCCTGATGAATATCTCAAGAGGGTCGAGGGATGAACCTTCATAGCTGATAAGAGCAGTAAACCTCAATGCCTCAGAGTCTTCAATCTGCAAGACACCTCCAAATTTTGATATAACAGGGATTCCTGCCTTGAGGAATATTCCATTAATGGTTACACTGCATACCGTCCCGAATCCTACCTGACCTTTTGGGACAGGGATATTGCCAATCTTCTCACCGGTTCTCTTCAAGACAACCTTGTCAGACATGACGTATGGTGACAAAAAAACCGGTCGCATAATCTCAATCGCATCCCTGAGTTTTTCTTCAGGGAAATAGGAAATATTGAGTATGATATTCCCCTCCTGCGTTTCGAGGTCCAGATTGGTAAGGTAGGACAACGTTTCAATCCTGCTGATAACAAAACCGATTTTGTCAGAGACAAGTGCCTGTGTGAGCTCTTCTTTCCCTTTGGGGGTTATCATTCTTCCTTCCTTGCCGAATACCTTCGTAAAGCCCCTCTCGTCGAGAATCCTGAGGTGATAGCGCACCGTTCTTTCGGTAAGGTCTATGCCGTGCATCTTCAATTGTTTCGATAACGCCCCTGACCCAAGAATTTGGTCCGGATTTGCATCAAGTATCTTTAAGATTGACAGCATCGTCTTGGTCATCAAAAAGCAAGTCCTCCATTTTTTCATTCAAAAAGGTGGGGATACCACAACGGCACCCCCGCCTCATGCAAAACCTATACGCTGGATTTCCCGGTCTCTTCAACTCCAAAAAGGATCCTGTCAGCCTCTTCCATATCAGAATCCATAACATATGGAATCCCGGTAACCTCTGCCGCTTCCTTGGTCAACGATACAAGGTCAGACCTGTCGATGTACTGAAGGGCGAATTTCCTTGCACCGGCCATAAGCTGCTGGAGGCCGAGCTGCAGTCTGTCGCAGAACGTGAACATTCCAACCGCGCCCAGAGGAATCTTTTTGTAGGCTTTCCCGTATTTTGACTTTAATGTCTCGGCGCTCACAAATATCTTTTCAGCAGTATCACCGTACTTCTTGATCTCCGGTGGGAGTTTCTCTTCCTTCATCCACCTGTCGATGTTCTTCCCGACCATGGCAGGGATCATGGTAGCGCGTCCCATGCATACTGCTTTTACAAACGGTGCGCCCAGCGCGATTGCCTTGAATACATGATCTTCAAGTGAGAATCCGCCTGCAATAGCGAGGTGCGGAACATATTTGCCTCTGGCCCTCAGTTCCCGGGCGAATTTATAGGCAAGCGACTCGAGGTAAATAGTCGGAACTCCCCACTCATTCATCATTCTCCACGGGCTCATTCCGGTGCCGCCTCCTGCACCATCGATAGTGAGCAGGTCAATTTCAGCATCAGATGCAAACTTCATCGCCCGTGCAAGGTCTGCAACTCTGTAGGCACCTGTTTTCAGAGAAACGAATTTTGCACCGATCTTTCTGAGATACTCGACACTCTTCATGAATCCTTCATATTCGACCATACCGAGCCTTGAATGCCTCTCGAACTCCTTGAAAGCACCTTCTTTAAAAGCCTTCTGCACAAACTTGTCCTCCGGGTCCGGCAGGACGACGTATCCTCTTTTCTTTAATGCAAGGGCCCTGTCGAGAGTTTTCAGTTTGACTTCACCACCGATATTCTTTGCTCCCTGACCCCATTTCAACTCAAGACACTCTACGCCGAGTTTATCCACTGCATATTCAGGAGAACCAAGCCTGCCATCCTCGACATTCTGCTGCAGGATGATGGCGCCGTGGGTATCTTTCCATTCGTTAAACGTCTTAACCCTTCTTGCAAGTTCAGGGGAATTGACTACTTTGCCGTTCTTCAACTCGGAATCAGGATCCATTCCCACTACATTCTCACCGATGACGACCATAATGCCTGATATGGCTGCACCGACAGCCAGTCCTTCCCAATTGTCCCGCGCAATATTGGTTGAACCGAGCGCACCCGTAAAGATAGGAACTTTGAGTTTGATCGTATGTTTTTTACCTATCTCAACCTCTGTTGAAACGTTTGTGAAAAGTGCCTCGTCGGAATCTGCCTCGACACCGATCGCACCAATGCATGTCCCCTGGATATTCACATGAGAATAATCAACAGGGTACTGTTTTACAGCCCCGGCTGTTACTTTTCCGAAGGGTACAGGATAGAGCACTTCCCTCCCCCTGAAAGATGATTTTCCTATTTCACAAAGACCGGGGCATCCGTCAAGACAGACAGAACATATACCTGAGGAGGGCGCCGGGTCTGATACCCTGTTTTTTGTCCCTGTGGCTGCACTTGCATTAGGTGTGCCGTAGTTCACAATTTTTTACCTCCATAAATATTTTGGAAGCAGACTTGTCCCCTCAAATATTTCAGGGGACAAGTACCGCATCTCAACCTAAATCAGTCTGCAAACGCAAAGAAAATTATTTTGCACCCAGAATTTTCATTGCTTCCTTCCTGTAAGAATCCATCAGGTAAGGAATGCCGGTAACCCTGGCGCATTCTTCTGTAAGTGACATCAGTTCATTCCTCGTGATCGAATCAATATTAAAACACCGTGCACCCGCCATCAGCTGCTGTAAGCCGATCCTTATTTTCTGTGAATAGCTGTAAATACCGATCGCTCCGAGAGGAATGTTTCTGATCTCCTGGCTGCCTACGATATTCTTAACATCTTCATAATTAACAAAGATCTCTTCCACTTTGGTGCCAAATTCGCTGACAGATTTCGGGAGATCGTTTGCCTTAATCCATTTTCCGATGTTCTTGCCGACCATGCCGGGGATCATTAATGCACGGCCCATGCATACT
>JAGSYM010000189.1 GCA_018262395.1 Nitrospirota bacterium
GATCAGGACACGATTGATGATATCTATGCAGAATACGATTCCCCGGAAGAGACCGTCATAAATTTCGATGAGCATGCCTTCGAAAGCACCCTGCAGTTCACAAAAGATTATCTTTTAAAAATGGAAACGCATAATTCAGCGGTTTCAAAATATGCTAAGGGATTGAATAATTTTTATAGCCTTTGGGCCTTTATTGCCCTGAATCAGCGACACCTCAATTCTCCTGCACATACAGCTGGCAGGTATGCTGACTTTATGCAGAAAGTGATAACTATATCAAAGGAAAAAGATCTGGATGCCTTCCTGAGAGATCATGACGATGATTCATATGCCGAAGCCTTTCTTTATGTAAAGAGTTCAGTGAAGGCAAGCACTGATCAGCAGCAGAGAGAAGAGCGAAACAAAATTCTTGAGGGTGTTCTGTTGGGTGAAGATACTCAGCAAGAGGTTTTCACGACAGACAAGTACAGGAATCCGGTTTCCCTATAAATCGTTACGAAAGGAGACCCTACATCTCTCTTCTGCCCTCGAGTGCTTTGCCGAGGGTAACTTCGTCTGCGAACTCGATATCACCGCCGATGGGAAGCCCGTAGGCAATCCGTGTCACTTTTACCGGGAACGGTTTTAATATCTCCCTGATATACTGGGCGGTCATCTCGCCTTTGGTATTGGGATTTGTTGCAATGATAATCTCCTGAATAGAATTTTTCCTGACCCGTTCAATCAGCTCGTTCATTTTCAGCCTGTCAGGGGTAAATCCGTCAATAGGGGAGAGAGCACCAAGAAGTACATGATACAGGCCATCAAATCCTTTTGACCGTTCGATTACAAGTATATTGCTCGGCTCTTCCACAACGCACAGTTTGCTTCTGTCCCGCGAGGCATTATCACAGATAAAGCAGAGATCGCTGTCCGTAATGTTGAAGCACTCCCTGCAAAATCGTGCCCGTTCTTTTACCTCAGTGATTGCCGCTGAGAGACCGCGTGCATCTTCCTCAGGCATCGAAAGGATAAAAAAAGCAAGCCGTTGAGCGGTTTTCCTGCCTATCCCAGGCAGCTTGGTCAGTTGAACAATAAGATTTTCGATGATTCCCTGTTTCATGGGCCTCTTTAGTATAAAAAATGCAGTTAACCCTGACAAGAAGATTTTATTCCTGTCTGTATTTGACTGCATGATTTTTCCTATGTTATGCTAACGGCGGAGTTATTGGAGTGTTTTGTTATAGTGAGGTCGCAAGTCCTCCGGTCTTTGCTGAATTTCTTATGACATGTCCTCCGTAAACTTCCAAAGAAAGTGTAAGAAAGGAGGCATGCACGATGACAAAAGGAACGGTAAAGTGGTTCAATGAATCCAAAGGGTATGGATTTATTACCGCGGAAGACGGAACTGATGTTTTTGCTCACTACTCAGCTATTCAGACGAATGGGTTTAAGACCCTGGCTGAGGGAGATTCCGTAAGCTTTGATATTCTTCCGGGCGACAAAGGACCGAAAGCGTCAAACATTACGAAAATCTGATCTGCAGCAGGCCACCCCTCAGGAGGCCCGTTTGTTATATTCGTAATCTTTCCACTCTTCACCCTCTCGCTCTCATTTCGTGAATCTAAGCGTACGGAAAGGATCAGAGAATTATACTTGTTTTACGCAAGAGACAACTGTTGAGACTATAAAACTGAAAGGAGCACAAATGGCAAAAAAAATTTACGTAGGAAATCTTCCCTATTCCGCTACTGAGGATGACGTACGTCAGTTGTTTGAGAAGTTTGGTGAGATTCAGTCGGTAAAGATGATTATGGACAGCATGACAGGGCGTCCGAAGGGGTTCGGTTTTGTCGAGATGTCCTCAGATGAAGATGCAGGGAAGGCTATCACAGCACTGAATGGAACTCCATTCCTGGAAAGAACTTTAAGCGTCAGCGAAGCACGTCCACAGACGGGAAGAGGAAAAGACAGCCGTCAGAGCAGGTCTACTGGAAGAAGGGGATCAGGCGGTTGGAGATAAAAGTAGACGGCAATGATCTCGAGAAAGCCCTAAAAGTTCTTAAGAGAAAACTTCAGAGAGAAGGTCTCATGGCAGACCTGAAGAAAAAACTCTTCTATGAAAAACCGTCGGTTAAAATGAAAACAAAACAGCGGCAGGCTCAGAAGAAGAGACTGAAGAGTGCAAGGTTTAAGAGACAGACCAAAAAAGACTGAAGATCCTTTATTTGTGTCAGGGGGAAATTTTGGCAAAACGTTCAGGGATGTATAAGAGCGACAAAAGAAAAAAAGAATTGATGAGGCAGAAGAAGCAGGAACTGAAAAGGCAGAAGCGGCTCAGCAAGGGTGATGCAGCACCTGAAGAATCTGACGCATTAATTTCGGAGACTACTGAAGTTACAGAAGTTAAAGAACAATAACAGCGCACCCAAAGCAGAAATCGCAGAATGCAAAGAATTCAATCTTTTTTCGTGATCGTATGTCTATTTTCGATCTTTTTGGTCTGTATACCGGCTCTTGCAGGTGAGAAGGAAGAAAAAAGAGCGCTTGAGGCTTCTCGTGACTGGTTGACATTAGTCGATAAGGGGCAATATTCAGAGAGCTGGGAAACGGCTGCTCATTATTTTAAAAGTGCTATTGCCAAGGAACAGTGGAATCAGTCACTTACTGCAGTGCGTAAACCTCTCGGCAGGGTTATAGAGAGAAATCTAAAGTCTAAGCAATATGCAACAAGCTTACCGGGAGCACCTGATGGCGAATACGTCGTCATTCAATACAACACCTCATTTTCCAACAAGAAATCCTCGATTGAAACCATCACTCCCATGCTCGACAAGGATGGTAAATGGCGGGTATCAGGCTATTACATCAAGTAGAGCGTCTTTCAACAGTCTCAATCTTCTCTTCTGTCAAATCATACAATTTATGAACTATCCGGTCGATTAGATTATCTGTGGCCTGGATTTTTTCTCTGAGAGGCTCAAGACTTGACATGCTTTTGAAAAAAAATTCTTCGGGCAGTTCCTGAATTTTATGCTACCATATTCAAAGCGAAGGTTGCATTGAGAGAAGAGGCCAATGTTGCAGAACCAACATATTTGGGTAGAATTTGTATAGTTTGCATGTGAGTATTTTGCTGAGATTGAATAAATCAAAGAAATTAGTGAAAGGGAGGGAAAAATGAATAAGATTTTGGCAAGTTTAACAACATTCGTATTTCTTACCGTTGCCATGAGTGCTGGTGTATTTGCAGGGGAAATCAAGGTTGGAGCCGGACAGGCACCCACGCAAAATATATTACTCCCCATCAAAGAACATTTCCAGAAAGCTACAGGAATAAAGCTTGTTATCGTCACTGGTAGTCCCAAGACTGCCCTTGTAATTTTGGAAAAAGGTTTTGTTGAAGCTGCGCTCGGAGGTCTTAGCTTCGAAGACTGGATGCAGTACATGAAAGAAGAAAGGATCGAGATCAAAGATCCGTCATCCTTTCAGCATGTGGTCGTTGGGAAAGATAAGATTCTGGTCTTGATTCACAAAGACAATCCTGTTTCAAAACTGACAAAAGAGCAGTTAAAGGGGATATTTACCGGGAAAATAAAAAACTGGAAGGAAGTCGGCGGGAAGAACATGACTATTGATGTGGTGTGGACAAACCTCTTCGGGGGCAACTATCTGTTTTATAGCAGAATACTCGAAGGGGGATTGCTCAGAAGTGATATGTCCGAAGTGGATAATTCTCCAATGGCGAAGGCTCATGTAATGTCATACGAGGGTGCAATAGCATTAGGCCCACAGGGAATGCTTGATGATACCGTTAAGTCTCCAGAGACACCGGAGATT
>JAGSYM010000190.1 GCA_018262395.1 Nitrospirota bacterium
TACGTATTGCTGAAGAAAAAGATAGGGTACTCTATAAAAAAAGGTACAATACGGGAAATTTCGCAATCCCTTCTTGCTGGCATCATCCTCCTTTTGTCTATTACCCTAACACGAAAAATAATCACTGAGAGTACCTATCCCCTTCTTGGTATAAGCATTGTTTTGACAGCTATTATATATGGTATCTTTTTTAAGCACTATTACCTCTCATTTTTGAAAAAATCACGGTAAACAATCATTCATTGACCCATACCATGCCATGTGATACTATGAACATTATGAAACACATGCCGAAAATGGAATTTCATGTCTCCCGTCAGGCCAGGGATCATTACCGATTCGGCGATGGCCTCTTTTCAACAACCGGCAACATCATATTTATTAATTTTCACAGTGCCAGAATTTTTGTTCAGAAAATGAACGAAAAAAGAGACCTCCTCAATTTTCCAGAGCAGGCCGTAAAAACCGGGCAGATTGTTACAATGGGGCTGATTGATGAAATCCTGCACCATGTAGTTTTTCTCTATCGACAGGAAATCAACGCTGAAATTATGGGAAAAGCCCTTATCTCACTATATGATTCTAAGGGCAGGGAGAATGTTGATAAAGCTATCAGGGTATTTATCGATGAGTTTCCGCCTCTGGCGGTTTACCAACAGGAATTAACTTTAGAAGAATACTTTGCTGGCAAAACCGAAGGGATTCTGAATAAGCATATTGCTCTGGAGGAGATGCTTCTTCTTTGGCTTGCAAACATGAATCCTGCCTTCTCTCTATTCCGCGAACTATTTGACGATTCAAATCTGAAGAGGAATACAGCGTATCTTGAAATTATCACATATCTGAAAAAATTCTTCGAGAAAATGCCTTCATTTGGTCCTTACAGCCAGCCCCTCATAGACATGCTTCGCAGCCCAGCTGTAGAAGTTCCCCATTCTCTGTCAGGTCAACTGGAGTATATCCGCCAACACTGGGGTTTTCTTCTCAGCCAATATCTCTCCAAGCTGCTTAGCGGTCTCGATCTGATCAAAGAAGAACAAAAAATAACGTTTCTTGGACCCGGGCCAGCAGAGGTATACAAGTTTAAAGGCCTTGAGCTAGAGCCGGAGCAGTTTACACCCGACCGTGAGTGGATGCCAAGGCTCGTACTCATAGCCAAGAATATATATGTATGGCTTGACCAACTCTCCAAAGCATACGGTCGATCCATCACGAAACTTAATGAAATCCCTATTGAAGAACTTGGAACATTACAAAATAGAGGATTTTCAGGTCTTTGGCTCATAGGATTGTGGGAACGAAGCCCTGCATCACAAAAAATCAAGCAACTGTGTGGAAACCCGGAGGCTGTTCCTTCTGCCTATTCTTTATATGATTACCAGATCGCAGAAGACCTCGGCGGAGAAGACGCTTATCAGGATTTCCGAGATAAGGCGAAGAAACACGGCATTAGACTCGCCAGTGACATGGTTCCGAATCACGTCGGCATTTATTCCCGATGGGTTGTTGAACATCCCGATTGGTTTGTATCAATATCACACAATCCTTTTCCCTGGTACACCTATGGTGGTACGGACCTTTCACACGATGAAAGAGTGAGCCTATTTGTTGAAGATCATTATTACAGCCGTACTGATGCTGCAGTGGTATTCAAGCGTGTCGATCGGTGGACCGGCAGCGAACAATACGTTTATCATGGCAATGACGGAACAAGCATGCCGTGGAACGATACGGCACAACTGAACTACCTCAATCCTGAAATGCGTGAGGCAATGATTCAGACCATCCTCCACGTGGCCAGAAAGTTCCCTGTAATTCGCTTTGATGCAGCCATGACACTCACGAAGCGCCACTTTCAGAGACTTTGGTTTCCCCAACCAGGCACAGGCGGGGCAATCCCAACACGAACTGAATTCGGCATGAGTAAACAGGAATTTGATAAAGCCATGCCAAATGAATTTTGGAGAGAAGTTGTTGACCGTTTAGCCTCAGAGGCACCTGACACGCTTTTACTTGCTGAAGCCTTCTGGCTTCTTGAAGGGTATTTTGTACGTACCCTTGGCATGCACCGCGTTTACAACAGCGCTTTTATGAATATGCTGAGAGATGAAGACAATTCAAAATACCGTTTGGTATTGAAAAACACATTGGAATTCGATCCCGAGATATTGCGTCGTTTTGTTAACTTCATGAATAACCCTGACGAACGGACTGCAGTGGATCAATTTGGCAAGGACAACAAGTATTTTGGTGTTTGTACCCTCATGATTACTCTCCCTGGGCTCCCCATGTTCGGACATGGGCAAGTAGAGGGCTATGCAGAAAAATATGGCATGGAATATCGTCGAGCATACTGGGATGAGCATCCTGACCAATCACTCATCGAACGTCATGACCGGGAAATTTTTCCTCTCCTACACCGAAGACACCTTTTCGCCGGGGTTGAAAACTTTCTCCTCTACGATTTCTTCACCAGTGATGGAAAGGTCAATGAAGACGTGTTTGCCTATTCCAACAGCTTTGGATCGGAAAAATCCATAGTGGCCTTCCACAACAAAAATGGTCACGCAACCGGCTGGATAAGGACATCCGTCATGTATTCAGCCAAAGACCCAAAGAATGGCAAGCGCATTGTCGTACAAAAAACACTGGGCGTTGGTTTGGCAATTCCTCCAGCAGACAACCGTTTTACAGTTTTCCGAGATCATCAGTCAAGGCTCGAGTATATTCGCCGAAATAGCGACCTCTGTGAGCAAGGCCTTTATGTTGAACTTGGTCCGTATGAATATCATGTCTTCCTCGACTTCAGAGAGATTATAGATAACGAACACCATCATTACGCCCGACTTACCCACTATCTCAATGGAAGAGGAGTGCCGAATATCGATGAAGCGCTCCGTGAGATCTTTCTGCAACCGATTCATCATAGTTTTTCAGAACTCTCAGACGCAGACTTCTTGAGACACCTCTGGGATATACGGTGCGCTATCCTCAACAAAGAGATAGAATCCCCTCCAGAAGAACTCTTGTCAGATATTGAGATAAAAGCTACCAACCTATTTTCAGAAGTAAAACGTCATACCAATGGTATCGGGAGCATTGAAGAACAGGCAAAAAAAATAAACTCTATTATCAATTGCCTGATGACAGGTTTTGACGTGCAGACATACATCCCGCATTATGACAAAGAGATTTTCCTGAGAAATATCGCTGAGATCGATGAGAATCTCAGAAATGATGACCTGGTTTTCTATACACTCTGTCATTGGACCTTTGTTCATTCTCTTGGTGCGATTGTGTTTGACGCCGAAAAAGATATACGCGAGTTGAGCCGAAGCTGGATCGATGAATGGTTTCTTGGACGGTTCATCATCCAGACCCTTACAGACCTGAGTTTCAACAGGGAAGCAGCTTCCCGGGAAGTAACTATTATAAAGCTTCTTACAAGCTATCAGGATTGGTGTACGGATTATGTGAACACCTACGACCTTATTTCAAATCTTCTTCGCGACAATGAGGTGCGTGACTTTTTACAGATAAACCGGCATATGGATATTCTATGGTTCAACAAAGAGGCCTTTGAAGGACTTATTTTCTGGATGATTCTTGTTACATCAGTAAAGATCAGTTGTGACAAATCAATGATCCAGAAAGACAGAGAGGCTATGATGGGAAAAGCTATGTTTCTCATGGAGCCTCTTTACGAGGCCCTGGAGAATTCTCAGTATCAGGTAGAAAATCTTTTGGAACTACTAAAGACTCATAGTTCCAGCCAAGAGTCAGAATAGAGGTTTTGCCCGAGAAGAACGCGG
>JAGSYM010000191.1 GCA_018262395.1 Nitrospirota bacterium
TCGGTATCAGCAGGGAGAATCCTGATTATTATGCCGTGTCTGTTATGAACTATATCCTTGGGGGCGGAGGTTTTTCATCACGGCTGATGCAATCCATCAGGGATTCTATGGGACTTGCATATGATGTGCACAGCTTTTTTCGACCCTACAAAGAATCAGGTACCTTCGAGATCGGTGTGCAGACAAAGAATGAATCAGCACAGATTGCTCTCGATGAGATATCAAAACAGCTCGAACGGATCAGAAAGGAACACGTTTCAGACGAAGAGCTTTCAGAGGCAAAATCATATTTGACCGGCAGTTTTTCGCGAAGGCTTGATACGAACAGAAAAATTGCTGATTTTCTGGCCTCTGTTGAATTCTATAATCTCGGAGACGACTACGTAAAAAAATATGCTGATTACATCAATGCAGTGACAAAAGAAGATGTGCTCCGTGTTGCCCAGAAATATCTTGATCCGGAACAATATATTCTCGTCGTCGTCGCAAACCAGAAAAAGGCAGTATTGAAAAAGTAAAAAATGATTTAGGGTGTCAATAAAGATTTATTCAGTATACCCTACGATAGAGATGCCCGCTGTTTTTGCCTCATTTTTAATTTTGTCCCTGTTCAGGACAATGCATTTGTTCGCTTCAACTGCAAGAACCCGCGCGTGAACAGTCTTCATAGCCTTTAATGTATCCAAGCCGATCGTCGGAACATCAAATCTCATGTCCTGATTCGGTTTGCTGACTTTCACAACGACGGCATCCTTTCCTGCTAAAATCCCCCCCCGTTTGATGGCCTCATCAGTCCCTTCGATGGCTTCAACCGCCATAACAGCCTTATTCTTAACAACGACCGTCTGGCCAATATCCAATCTCCCCATCTCTTTTGCAATCTTCCAGCCGAATGAGATGTCTTTCCAGTTTTCATCTGAAGGGGCATCTTTTGTAAGGACTCCATTGGGTGCCAGAAGAGCTGAACAGAAACGGGAGATATCGAGAAGCATGACACCCTCTCGTGCAAGTTCTTCCGTAATGGCCAGGAGTACGGAATCATCACGTCTGTCTTTTAGGGACAGGAGAAGTTTCACAGCTTTCAGGTCAGGCGTAATTTTACTCTTGTAAAGAAGCGTCTTGGAAACCTTGCCTGCCATGACTGCTTCCCTGATATCAGACTTTTTCATCGCATCAATAATCTTTCCGAATTTGCCCACATTTACCCATTGTATCTCATCAACATGGGATGAAAGTGCTTTGTCGGCAAGCGGCTCAAGGCCCACGGCAATAACGGTATAGCCCTGCATTTTCGCTTCATCTGCAACAGCCATTGGAAGTTCACCCTTGCCTGCAATAAGTCCGAGTTTTTTCATCAGAAGAGAATATTTATATGAGTAATCTCCCCTAACCCCTCTTTAAAAAAGAGGGGGAGAAAATGGGAGACCATGATTTTGGTTCCCCCTTTTATAAAGGGGGACAAAGGGGGATTACTGGTTATCATTAGTTGCCTTACCGGCAGATGCCTCGTTTATTCTTCTGGATAAACTCAATCAGATGCTTGATTTCATCCGTATACGGCAGATCTTCCTGTATCTTCTTGATGGCATCTTTCAGCGTCCTCTTCTCCCTGAAGAGTATCTTATAGGCTTTCTTGAGATCATTGACGGTTGAATCCGAAAATCCATGACGTTTCAATCCTACAGTATTGAGTCCAAATAACTTTACCCGGGCACCGGAGGCTATCATATACGGAGGAATATCCTGTCCCACTCCGCTGAATCCGCCGACCATCGCATATGCTCCGACCCGGGTGAACTGATGTATTGCGACAAGTCCGCCAATAACAGCATGATCTTCGACAGAAACATGGCCTGCGAGTGTTGCAAGGTTTGCCATAACGACGGAATTCCCGATCTTGCAGTCATGTGCAATATGAACATATGCCATGAGAAAATTACGATCCCCGATTACAGTAATTCTGTCGCCACCCACAGATGCTCTGTGAATCGTTACATATTCACGGATTGTATTATTATTCCCTATTGCAACTGCCGTTTTTTCCCCTGCATATTTTAAATCCTGTGGCGGTAGCCCGATGCTGGTGAACGGGTATATCGTGCAGTTCTCCCCTATCTGGGTAGCTCCCTCTATTATTACATTTGAGATAAGACGTGTCCCCTTTTTGATATGAACGTCATCGTGAATGATACAGAATGGGCCGATATACGTGTCTTCTTCTAACTCCGCATTAGGTGATATGATTGCTGTCGGATGTATTTCTTTCGCCATAGGTTTATATCTCCTTGTCTGTAACCATTGCAGTAAATTCTGCCTCTGCGGCAATTTTGTCTCCAATAAGTGCGTTTCCTGCGAACTTCCACACATTGCCTCTGTACTGTAAAATGGATACTTCCAAACGGAGTTGATCCCCGGGGACAACCGGTCTCCTGAATTTTGCTTTCTCGATACTCATGAAATAAACGGTTTTGCCACCAGGAGCACCTGACTGCAAAGCGAGAATACCCGCCACTTGTGCCAGTGCCTCGACGATCAGCACACCGGGCATGATTGGATTGCCCGGGAAATGTCCCTGAAAAAACTCTTCGTTGATACTCACATTTTTTATGCCTACTATTTTTTTTCCGGTATCTATTTCAACGATTCTGTCAACCATAAGAAAAGGATATCGATGAGGCAAAAGGTTCTGTATATCCTTGATATACATCATTTGATATTTCTCCTTTCAAGTTCCCTGAGCTTATCCTCGAGCTCCTTTATTCGCTTATAAAGTTCCGGCAATTTAGCGATTACGACGTGTGCTTTCAACCAGTCTCTGTGAGGAATTGCAGGAGAACCGGAATATGTACCTTTTGCAACATTACCCATGACCCCGGACTGAGCGCCAATCATGGTTCCGGATTCTACTACCGTATGATCAGAGACCCCCACCTGTCCGCCAAGGGTAACATAATCACCCATTGCCGTGCTTCCTCCGATTCCGACCTGTGCAACAATGAGACAATTATTCCCCATTGTAACATTGTGTCCGATCTGCACGAGGTTATCAATCTTTGTGCCTTTTCCGATAACGGTGTTCCCCGTCGTTGCCCTGTCAATAGTGGCATTGGCACCAATCTCAACATCATCTTCAATGATAACGCCACCAACCTGAGGAATCTTATGATGTTTGCCTTCGTCAAAAACATACCCGAATCCGTCAGATCCTATGACTGATCCAGCATGGATGATAACTCTGTTACCAACTTTTACTTTTTCTCGCAGGGTCACGTGAGGGTAAATAACGCAGTTTTCACCGATGGAGGCATTTTCGCCTATAAAAGCAAAAGGATGAATGACAGACTTATTCCCAATAAAAGCTCCATCTGCAATGAATGAGTACGGGAAAATGGAAACATCTTCTCCTATTGTGGCTTTGTCAGATATGAGTGCATCCTTGCTCACGCCGCGAGGTTTGAATAGTTTTACATAGAAATGTTCAAGCAGCTTTGCAAAAGCAAGATGAGGGTTTGCAACTTTCAGTTGCGGAAGAGGTAAATCATGCAGAGGCTCCTGAACGATGATACACGAAGCCCTGCAGTGCGGGAGGTCTTTTACATGGCGTCTGCCTGATAGAAATGTAATGTCTCCCTGTTGCGCCTCATTGATACCCGCTACCCCCCTTATGTCAAGATCAGGATCACCAAAAATCTCGCCATGAACCAGAGATGCAATTTTGGACAGTTTCACTACTTTGCGGTTTTTGCCTTTGATTCATTGTATTTTTTCAGGATGGTATCCGTGATATCGATGCCTTTATTCG
>JAGSYM010000192.1 GCA_018262395.1 Nitrospirota bacterium
TCAGAATGCATTGCCCTGTGCTGAAACCGCAGGTTGTCAGCGTTGTTGATGCAACCCTCATTGACAGCATAAATGTTGCTGATGGCGCTCTTGAGGATGCTGTGTTTGTTGTCAATTCATCGAAAGATCCTCAGGAAATTAGGGCAAAGCTTCACGCCGGACCAAAACAGAGAGTATTTGCTGTTGATGCAACCAAGATTGCTTTGGATTGTATCGGGAGGGCACTACCGAACTCTCCAATGCTTGGTGCCCTCTGTAAGATAACCGGGCTTATTACGCTCGAACATCTGCTCGAGGAAGTGAAGAAAAGCTTCGGGAAAAAATTTGCCCAGAAGATCATAGACGGTAATCTTGAAGCCACACGGCGTGGACATGAGGAGGTAAAAGAAGGATGAAACTGAAAAACTGGAAAGAGGTAAATCCAGGAGCGGTAATTACCGACGCCGGGAATTCAAGAGAATTTAAGACTGGTTCGTGGAGGTCATTCAAGCCTGTCTGGATCGAAGAAAACTGCATCCAGTGTCTTTTCTGCTGGATTTACTGCCCTGATATGGCAATCAAAGTTAAGGACGGAAAGAGGGCTGAGTTTGACTATGATTTTTGTAAGGGTTGCGGGCTGTGCGCACTTGAATGTCCGGGTAAAAAAGGCAAAAAGGCGATTATCATGGTCGAGGAGGGGAAATAGATGGCAAAGGTTGTGGCTGTAACGGGAAATGAAGCTGTTGCCAATGCCCTCAGACAGGTAAATCCGGATGTCTGTGCAGTGTATCCGATAACCCCGCAAACGGAAATGATGCAGCGGTTTGCGAGTTTTGTATCAGACGGCAAGGTGAAGACAGAATTGATTCTTGTTGAGAGTGAACATAGTGCCATGAGCTCATGTGTTGGTGCATCCGCTGCGGGTGGGCGGGTTATTACCGCGACTTCATCCCAGGGACTGGCACTCATGTGGGAAATATTGTTTATTGCATCCGGGACAAGACTCCCTATCGTCATGCCTGTCGTAAACCGGGCGCTCTCAGCTCCATTGAATATCCATGGTGACCATTCAGACGCAATGGGTGCAAGAGACACGGGATGGATACAACTTTGGTCTGAAAATGGTCAGGAAGCGTATGACAATACAATACAAGCATTCCGTATCGCAGAGCATATGGACATAAGACTTCCGGCAATAATCTGTATGGATGGTTTCATCATAAGCCACTCGATAGAGAGGCTGGAATATCTCGAAGACCAGGACGTGCAGGCTTTCGTTGGCGAATTCAATCAGGTGAATCCGCTTCTGGATATTAATCATCCGGTCAGTTATGGCCCTCTTATTCTTCCTGACTATTACATGGAGTACCGCAGGGCACAGGCTGAAGTTGCCTCGAAGGTTGCCCAGGTTGTCCTTGATGTTGCTGATGATTTTGCACAATTGTCGGGGAGAAAATACGGATTATTTGAGACGTACAGGCTTGACGATGCTGAGATAGGGCTCGTTATCCTTAATTCAGCAGCGGGTACATCGAAGGATGTCGTTGACGAATTCAGAGACAGGGGAATCAAAGCAGGTCTTTTGAAGCCCAGATTATACAGGCCTTTCCCCTATAACGAGGTAGGAGAAGCATTGAAACACCTGAAAGCACTTTGTGTACTCGACAGGGCCGACTGCTTCGGAGCCTCCTTTGGTCCGGTATTTTTGGATATTGCCACAAGCCTCTATCCATACAAGGAAAAACCAATTCTGATCAATAAAATATATGGACTTGGCGGGAGGGATTATTTGCCAAGCCATGCAGAGCTTGTACTCAATGAGCTTGTGGATGTCGCACAAACGGGAACGGTGAGGTGCTACAAAGAATATATAGGAGTGAGGGAATAAATGGCAAAAGTACTGACACTAAAAGAGCTCTCAAACAGGGAAATTAGGATATCTTCGGGCCATAGGTTGTGCTCAGGGTGCGGGGCACCGATAGTCGTAAAAATGGTTCTCCTGGCAACCGAATATCCCATCATTGCTGCAAATGCTACCGGATGCCTTGAAGTTTCAACGTGCATATCCGACTACACGTCATGGAAGATTCCATGGATTCATAATGCCTTTGAGAATGCGGCTGCCACTCTTTCAGGAGTTGAGACGATGTACCGGTCATTAAAGAAGCAGGGGAAGATAAGCGAGGATATCAAATTTATCGCTTTTGGAGGCGACGGCGGCACATACGATATCGGTCTGCAAAGCCTTTCCGGGGCGATGGAACGCGGACATGACATGCTCTATGTCTGTTATGACAATGGAGCTTATATGAACACAGGCATACAGCGTTCAAGCGCTACTCCGTTTGGAGCTGATACAACCACGAGACCTGCAGGCAGTGTTGTTCCGGGAAAGACTGAAAAGAGAAAGAACCTGACAAAAATCATGGCTGCACATAATGTGCCCTATGTTGCGCAGGCATCTCCAAGTCACTGGAGTGACCTCATGAAGAAGGTAAGAAAGGCGCTGGATATAAGCGGACCGAAATTTATGAACATCATGGCGCCGTGTAACAGGGGATGGAGAACAAGGACTGACGACGCAATCGCCCTTAGCAGACTTGCAGTCGAGTCATGCTATTGGCCTCTCTATGAAATAGAGAACGGGATCCCCCGAATAACCTTTAAACCAAGGGAGAAGAAACCGGTTGTCGATTTTCTGAAACCGCAGGGAAGATTCAAACATCTCTTCAAACCCGAAAATGAAGGGTTGTTAGCGAAAATTCAGGAAGACATCGACAGGGAATGGGAGAAGTTGCAGAAAGAGGAGGCTTGTTTTACCTCTTAAATCTCTGATCTCACAGATTGGTTTGCAGCGATCAAATCTTTTTACTCGCTGCTTGTTTTCCTTTCTCTTTGTACGAGTTGCTTTATTTCCTTGAGGAATTCCCTTTTGCTGATTACGCCTTTCTTCTGTAAAAGATTCAGTACAGCTTCCTGAGTGATTACGCTTCTTTTGATCATTTTTCTCCGTTCAGGCACATTGATGCATCCGGAATGGAGTAGCTCCCTGATTAAAATCTTGAAATTTTTTTCAAGCTGGACTGTTTTCTCCTCTGTCTTTTTCATCTGGTCTCTTTGTTCCGCAAGCTGTTTCTCCAGATTCACAATAAGACGGAGAACATCCGGCGACAGGGGGATATCATCTGATGGGACATTTTTCATCTCAGTAGATGCATTATATTAAGAGTAAGCAATTTTTAAGTCAAGCAAATGAGAGGAGATCCTCTAATCAAAGAATTCCTCGAAGCTCTGCTTTGGGATAAGTATTGCGGTCATTCTGTCATTCCCGCTTGTCGGGAATCCTTCTGAATACACCCGAGAGACAAAAAAGATTCTCGATGCGAGTCTTCGCGAGAGTCGCTACGACCGGATAAGCCGGAATGACATCTTTGGATATCTCATCCCGATCCCGAAAGTCTTCGGGATTCGGGACTGAGGGGTAGTTCATTCGCTCATAAAAAAAAGGGGCTCTCTTCGGCGAGAGCCCAGGGGGAGGTGAGAAAGGAGTGCAATTTGTATCTTAATTAATATGGAAGCATTTTTTATGCCAACTAATATTATCTTTTAATATTTTGAATTATAAAGGTAATTTAAATTCTCTTTATGACATATAGTTACAGAATGACATGATGTGTCATGTGAAAAGGCACTTTCCTATACCTTATGCCGCTGCAGAAAATCTCTTCAGGCTTGAAGTTTGGTTCTCAGATATGTCCGTGTTCGACCCAACGGTAAATGAAGAGCATTATGGCAAGAAGGA
>JAGSYM010000193.1 GCA_018262395.1 Nitrospirota bacterium
TCATTGAAGCTGATAAAGTTCTCACATTCTAACCCAAAAGAAACATTGAAAAAAATGGTTAATTCGTAAACAAGTTGAAAAGCATCGAAGGAGAACAATGTCTGGATTCCCGTCTTCGCGGGAATGACTGACTATTTATACACGGGCACTATTTCCCTATACAGAATTCATTGAATATTCGTTCCAGGATGTCTTCTGTTGTAATGGCTCCGACAATTTCTCCAAGTTTTTCAAGGGAATCCCGGAGTTCGAGTGCAATGATTTCGATCGGCTGATTTGCCGACAATGCCCTCATTGCATTCGTGAGTGATGCATGGGCATTCTGAATTGCCATCTTATGTCTGAGATTTGTTACAATTACCCCTTCCCGTGCCTCTTTCCAATTTTTCAAACATGAACCGAAGATTGAATCTTTCAGTTCTTCGATCCCATCACCTCTGGTGGCGGAAATATTCAAAAACAGGGATGAAGGATGAGAGATCAAGGATGAAAATACTGTTCGGTCGAAAGCTGCCGGGAGGTCGGATTTATTCAGAACAAAAATCGTTTTTTTATCCATTGTTCTTTTTAAAACCTCAAAATCTTCCTCCTGCAAAGGTTCACTCCGGTCAAACAGTGCGAGAACAAGGTCAGCATTTTCAATACTCTGCAAACTCCTTTTGACCCCTTCTTGTTCAGCCAGATCTTTTACCTCTCTTATTCCTGCGGTATCCATAATCCGAAGCGGCAGCCCCTTGATGTTCAGATATTCTTCAATGATATCTCTGGTTGTTCCCGGGATCTCTGTTACAATAGCCCGGTCTTTCTGAAGCAATGCATTCAGAAGAGATGATTTGCCGACATTTGGCCTTCCGACAATCGCTGTGGAAAGGCCTTCTCTGAAGAAACGTCCTTCGTCGTAGGTTTTGACGAGCATCAGGAGTTTCTGGCTGATGTCCTGCAGGGACGCACTTAACTCCTGTTTTGAATCTGTTTCGATCTCATCCTCAGGGAAATCTATATACGCTTCAATATGGACACAGATATCCATCACACGATCTCTCAAGGTCGTAATTTTTTCAGAGAGACCACCCTGAAGCTGATCAAGCGCTATTCTTCTGCTTTCATCCGTCTTTGACCGGATGAGATCAAGCACAGCCTCTGCCTGGCTAAGGTCTATTCTTCCATTGAGGAAAGCCCTTTTCGTAAACTCACCGGGCGCTGCAAGCCGGGCGCCAAGTCCAAGGACGATCTCCAGGATTTTCGTAAGGGAAATCATACCGCCATGACAGTTGATCTCCACCACATCTTCTTTCGTATATGAATGCGGCGACCTCATGACCGAGAGAAGCACTTCATCAACTTTTCCCCTTGTTACAGGATCGATGACATAGCCGTAGGTTAACTGGAAAGATTTTGCATCTCTCAGGATTTTATTTTTCGGTGCAACGAAAATTTGGCCGGCTATGGTGAGTGAATCCTTGCCACTTATCCTGACGATCCCGATACCACCTTCGCCGAGCGGGGTTGAGATGGCAGCTATTGTATCGTCATCAGAAAACATACGATAGAATTAGTATAACGCAGGTTATTTTGAAATCTGCAAATAAACCCCTAAAATGTCATTGTCCGGCTTGCTTGCCCGCCGTTCTTTTGGAGGGACCGGGCAATCCATAACCTCTTGATATCGAAAGCTCGGAACTGGATTCCCCGATCCAGTCGGGGAATGACAGGATCTATCATTCTATGTGCGGTTAAGAAGCTTTCGCTGCTTCTTTTTCTTTTGCGAGTTTCTGGTTGACGTAAAACTGCTGCGCAATGCTGAAGATATTGTTCATGAGCCAATAGAGAACAAGCCCAGAGGCAAAATTCAGAAAAAGGAAGGTGAAAACGACAGGCATAAGCATCATCATTTTATTTTGTGTCGGATCAAGCGACGTCGGCGTCATCTTCTGCTGTATTACCATTGTGGCGCCCATGAGAATCGGAAGCGGGCCGATAGCAAACCCTCCTATAAGCGGAATCGCAAGTGGCAGGTGGCCGAAAAGCGTATCAGGAGCAGAGAGATCTTTTATCCAGAGCATGAAAGGAGCTTGACGAAGCTCAATTGCGATGAGCAATATCTTGTATAAGGCAAAAAATACAGGAATTTGCAGGAGTATCGGCAGGCAGCCGCCAAGAGGATTAACCTTATGTGTCTTGTATAGCTGCATCATTTCCTGCTGCATTTTTTGCGGGTCTTTTTTGTATTTTTCCCGTACCTCAGCCATCCTGGGCTGGATATCCTGCATCTTCTTCATAGACTTCTGACTCTTGTTCACCAGAGGGATGAACGGTATTCTCACAAGGATCGTCAATACGATGATTGCCCATCCATAATTGCCGATTACCTGATAGAAGAATTTGAGAACCCAGAAGAGCGGCAACGCGATAATCGAGAAGAACCCGAAATCAACAATATGTTCGAGACCCACATTGAGTGCCTTGAGCGCATCATATTCCTTTGGCCCGGCGTAAAGGATGAAGCTGTTGTTCCCGGATTTACCCTTGAATGCAGCAACGACTGCATCTTTCTGCTTCCATATTTTTGCCTCTTCCATGGGGGTTACAGGAACGAGCGAGGCAAAGAAATACTTGTCTTCCTGTGCTATCCATTTAAGTCCCTGCGTATAAGTTTTCGGTTCATTCAGTTGCGACTGATTGAATTCGATCCTGTCTGTTTCCTTGAGGATGACAGGTCCTATATGTGAGGAAGTATCCTTCCTGTCATGAAGACCAAAATCAGAACCCAGGGTAATCCAGTAATCAGGCAGCCCTGAGACTTCATCTTTAATGTCCACCCGGTATGTATTGTGAGAAAATGTATAGGTGCGTCTGACAGAAACTCCGGCATCTGAATATGTAAAGACAAGGGCACCGGACGGATGAGTAGAATCAAGTTTCAGGTCCTGTCCAGTGATATGGAAATTTACCTCTGAAAGTTCAAGCCCTTCTCCTGCTCCGATTCCCAATGGAGCAACAGCGCCCGAATTGCTGAGAAGAACAACATTTTTCCCATTATAATCCCGGTATTTATTCAGCTCATAGAACTGCAGAGCAGCACCTTTTGATGAAAAAACCGCCGAATATAATGCAGTTTCTACTCTGACCTTTTTTTCTTCAGAAGGCATGTTCTGCTTTTGAACCCCGACCGCCGGTGATGGTGTATCGGGAGATGATTCAGGCAGTGGTGAGACGGTTTGTTCTTGTCCGACTGCTTTCGGTTGCTGAGCAACCTTCTGCGGTTCAGGTTTTACAAACAGAAACTGATAGATCAAAAGGATTCCGAAGGAGAGTGCTAATGCGATAAGTGCTCTCTTTTCCATCTGCTATTTGACCGGGTCATATCCGCCGCTATGGAAGGGATGACACCTGAGAATCCTCCTCATAGAAAGATATGATCCTTTAATACAACCGTATTTTGCTATGGCATCCAGAGCATATGCTGAGCATGAAGGGGTAAACCTGCAACTTGACGGCACCAGAGGCGAAACAATATATCTATACAGTTTTATGAATGCTATCAGAAGATTTCTCATGGGATATTTTTGGTAAGAATCTTTCTATCTCCCTGATAAAATTTTCCAGTCTGCCTTCAGCAGCCGGTTTTTTTGCAACAATGACAAAATCATAATGTCGCAAGGAATCTCCAAGCACGTTTTTTACGGCTTCCCTCAGGAGACGCTTCACTCTGTTCCTCATAACAGCTGTGCCGATTTTTTTGCTCACAGAAAGGCCGAGACGGTTCCAGTTCAGTT
>JAGSYM010000194.1 GCA_018262395.1 Nitrospirota bacterium
GCAATCTCTTTAGGATAAACGCCCGCCAATCCAACGCCTTTTTTGTGCACCTGCAGCATGATCTGCGTCGCTTCTGTGACGTTCTTCCCGAATATCCTGTTGAGGATATTGACTACGAAATCCATGGTGGTATAGTCATCATTTAAAAGAAAGACATTGTAGCGGGATGGTTTCCCGGTCTTCAGTTCTGTCTTTTCTTCTGACTGCTGGCTGTTTTTTTCTCTGCCGTTACTCATTGCCTGTTCCTTGAACTTAAGATAATAATCTATACGTCTATTTTAACATATCGGCCGCGGCTGATTCCCGGATATATGAGCGGCTGCTTCCAGACTGCCAATCATTTCCAACTGTATTATTTATTACACTTTTAAGCATGGTCAAAGAATGAAGGTGCAGTGTCTTTTCTCATGCCGCCTTTCCTGTCACTATTTTTGCTTTCTGAGTGTTAATTTTGTCATTGTCTGCCCGGGGCAATTTCTATGATTTGTTTCACAGGGCATCCCTTTGCGATGGAGACAGTTTAATTCCTGATTCGCCTTTTTTTTGATGCCTTTTTCCTCAAGCGCCCATCCAGGCAAGAGAGATTGCAGGGGTGGCCATAAGTGCTGGAAGAACTGTGGCGAATGTGAGCTGGGACGCGGCGAGTACCATCTGCATGACAAGGACCGGACCCTAACCCTATACGAGTAGATCGTAAAGGCCGTGTTGTGGAAGTGGAAAAGCGGCGGGTGTCCCAATGCCTGACAAAAGGTTTCTCCTGGAAGAAACTCTCAGAAGGCATCCAAGCCAGATAAAGGGCCTGCATCCGAAGCGCAGGAAAACAGCGGGGCCAAAACTCCGGCTGTTATTGTCGAAAAACACCGGACGTTGACGGTTTATGCAGAGAGTTTCCTGCCCTTAAATACCATCATGTTGTTTCTCTTGGCTTTTCTTTGCTTATTGTCCTGATATATGTAAGGAAGCGGCGGGAGAAAGAGCAATTCAGATTCGTCTTCTGCCTTCAAGCGCCTTGCTCAGAGTAACCTCATCGGCAAACTCTATATCGCTTCCCATTGGCAGGCCGTAAGCGATGCGGGAGACGGTGACGCCGAGGGGGCTGAGCAGCTCATTAATGTACTGCGCCGTGATCTCGCCTTTTGTGTTTGGATTGGTGGCAACTATGATTTCCTGAATGTCGTTGTTTTTTACCCTGTCGAGCAGTTCCTGTATCTTGAGCTTTTCTGGCGTGATTCCGTCAATGGGGGACAATGCTCCGAGAAGCACATGGTAGAGGCAGTGGAAACTCTTCACCCTTTCTATGACTATTATATTGCTGGGCTCTTCGACAACAACAACCCTGCTTTTGTCCCTTGAATCATCGCTGCAGATCTCGCATATCTCTTTTTCCGTGATGTTGAAGCACTGTTTGCAGAAGCGCGCCTTCTCCTTTACCTTCTGGATCGCCTCTGCCAGTGAGAGAGCCTCTGAGTCGGGCATGGAGAGTATGAAAAAAGCGAGCCTCTGCGCTGTCTTCCTGCCGATTCCAGGGAGCCGCGTCAATTCATGTATCAGATTTTCTATAATGCTTAGTGTCATATAGTACTAACCAGTTAGAATAAAGTTTGGGACATTTCATTGTCAACTTTTTGTCATTTTATCGGTGCGAAATAACCCCCTCCCATTCATCCGCGGGAAAAAACTTGACAAGGATTTTTTCAATGTGTTAAAACAGGACTAAATAAGTCCTGTTTTAAATTGAGGTTGAAATGCAACTAACCAGGAAATCAGATTATGCCATACGCTGCGTGCTTCACCTCTCCAGGTACCCGGAAGCCGTAGCCAGTGTTGAAGAAATATCTAGGGCCATGTTCCTTCCAAAGATCTTCCTTGCCAAAATCCTCCAGAGTCTCATGAAAGCAGGGATTGTACGTTCAACCCGCGGTATAAAAGGAGGGTTCCAGCTCGCGAGGAAGCCCAAGGACATAAATCTTCTCGAGGTGATTGAGGCCATACAGGGTCCATCTGCCCCCAATATTTGCGCCATCGACAAGAAGATGTGCCGGCTCAGCAGCGGATGCAGTGTCCATCCCGTCTGGATAAAGATAAAGGAAATGGTTGAGAAGGAACTGAAAAAAACAAACTTTGCAGTTCTTTCTAAAAGGCGATAGACTTTAACTAATGCATACTGATGTATGCGCAACAAAAAGGAGGGAATGTTTTATGGACGCGTTAATGTTAAGCAGGATCCAGTTTGCGGTGACTGCCATGTTTCACTTCATTTTTGTGCCCCTTACGCTCGGGCTATCCATTCTCGTGGCTTATATGGAAAGCAGGTATGTAAGTTCCGGTGACGAGACTTACCTTAAAATGACAAAATTCTGGGGCAAGCTGTTTCTCATCAACTTTGCCCTTGGTATTGTTACCGGCATTACCATGGAGTTTCAGTTCGGCATGAACTGGGCCGAGTATTCCAGGTATGTCGGTGATATCTTCGGCGCACCGCTGGCCATTGAAGCAACAGTGGCCTTTTTTCTTGAATCGACCTTTATAGGGCTCTGGATATTCGGCTGGAACAGGATTTCTAAGAAAGCCCACGCCGTATCAATATGGCTTGTGGCTGTTGCGACAAACCTGTCGGCCCTGTGGATTCTACTTGCCAACGGCTGGATGCAGCATCCTGTAGGTTATGTCCTGAGGAACAACAGGGCGGAGATGGTGGACTTTTCCGCCATGCTTACGAACAGCTACGGGTGGCTCAAATTCTTCCATACCCTATTCTCAGGATATGTTGTGGCAGCTTTTTTCGTTATGGGAATATCTGCCTATCACCTGCTTCAGAAGAACAACAAGGAGTTCTTTAAGAAGTCCTTCAGGATCGCCGCGACTTTTGGACTGATAACTTCCCTGCTAGTATTTTTCGTGGGCGATTTCCACGCTGTAGAAGTGGCGAAGACCCAGCCGGCAAAATTTGCCGCCATGGAATCTGTATGGGAAACGCAGAAGGCCCTGCCATACAACCTGCTGGTAGTCCCTGATGTGCAGAATGAAAAGAATTCTGTTGAGGCAATAGGAATCCCAGGCGTGTTGAGCTATCTTGCCTTTCACGACAGTAATGCCGAGATAACGGGTCTTAAGGCATTTTCAAAAGACAACAGGCCCCCAGTTCTCCCGACATTCCTCAGCTTCAGGGGTATGGCAGCTCTAGGCATACTCTTTATGCTCCTTACCCTGATAGCCTTTATTCTTTCGCTGACAAACAGGCTCGAATCCAGCACGACATTTCTCAGGATCATGCTCTATTCGATACCTCTTCCCTACATTGCAGCACAGCTGGGCTGGATTGTGGCTGAGGTTGGCCGTCAGCCCTGGATTGTCTATGGCGTGCTGAAGACGTCGGATGCGGTCTCTAAGGCTATCACTCCTTTACAGGTATGGGGGTCACTGTTAGGGTTTACACTGCTCTACGGTACACTGGCGCTTGTGGATATTTATCTATTAACAAAATTCGCTAAGAAGGGTCCTGAGGCAGATCTCTCAGCGATCTTCAGGCCTTCTAAAGGTCAGGAGGTATAACATGGAATTCCAAATTATATGGTTTATTCTCTGGGGTGTGCTCTGGGCTGTCTATTTTATGCTCGACGGCTTTGATTTCGGGGCCGCCATATTGCTCGGCGTTCTGGGCAAAAATGAAAATGAAAAAAGGACTATCATTCATACCATTGGTCCTGTCTGGAACGGAAATGAAGTCTGGCTTATAACGGCCGGAGGGGCCACTTTCGCTGCTTTTCCTACTAC
>JAGSYM010000195.1 GCA_018262395.1 Nitrospirota bacterium
TTGTGTCGGCTGAACTTATGAGAGAAATTTTGAAAAAGTCGAGACCGAAGAGACTTTTTATTTCTGTTGATCCGAAGGTCGGCCATTTCCATTACTATCAGCATGTTTCCCTCATTACACCTAATGTGAATGAGGCATCTGTTGCATCAGGCATAGATATCAAGGATGAGGAGTCTCTTAGGGAAGCCGGGAAATTGCTCTTGAGGAAATTGTCCTGCGATGCGGTGTTAATTACACGGGGAGAGCAGGGTATGAGCCTGTTCCGGAACGATACGGTTGTGCATATCCCGACAGCAGCGAAGAATGTCTATGATGTGACCGGAGCAGGTGATACGGTCATCGCGGCATTTACCCTTGCTCACGCAGCAGGGGCGCGAATGGAGGAAGCTGCTGTTATTGCAAATCATGCAGCAGGCATTGAAGTCGGAACAGCAGTAGTAACACTGGAGCAATTGCGGACATCATTGAGTAATAATCGAAAAGCAAAATAACAGAGACTTCTTGCAGATAACTTAGACCGCATAATTTTTTGTATCGTCTATTGTTATTGGTAATCTCCCCTTGCCCCTCTTTAGAAAAGAGGGGTACTGCCTCCCTTTCGTAAAGGGAGGCAAGGAGGGATTACTAATAACAATATGATCTTATCCTTTTTGATAAAAAATTTTGTTTTATGTTTCTTATGAAAACTTCCACACCCCATAAAGCGGTAGCGCTCTTGTCAGGTGGTCTTGACAGTATGCTCGCAATCCTCACAGTGCTCAGGCAGGGGATAGCGGTGAACGCGATACAGTTTATGACGCCCTTTGACCCGATTGCTTCTGATGACCCCACGTTTTGCGGAATACGTTGTCAATCATTGAGTCACACATACGGTTTTGAGATTACGGTGCGTCATCTCCGTCATGAAATGATAGACATAGTTACAAAACCGAAGCACGGCTATGGAAAAAATATGAACCCCTGCATTGACTGCAGAATTCTCATGCTGAAAGAAGCCAGGCAGTACATGGAGGCGGTTGGTGCTGATTTTCTTGTAACCGGTGAGGTACTCGGACAGAGGCCGATGAGTCAGAGAAAGGATATGCTCTATCATATTGACAAAGAAGCCGGCGTTATCGATACTGTTGTCAGGCCTCTCAGCGCGAAACTGCTCAGAATCACAGTCCCTGAACACAAAGGAATCATTGACAGGGGAATGCTTTATGCCTTGAGCGGCAGGTCGAGAAAACCACAGATTGCTCTTGCCTCGGAATTCGGCTTAGAGAATTACCCTTCTCCCGGGGGAGGCTGTCTTCTGACCGAACCGAATTATGCATTCAGGCTTAAAGACCTGTTGGCTTATGACGCAAATCCTGCTATAAGGGATATCGACCTTTTGAGGATTGGAAGGCACTTCAGATATTCACCCCGGTGCAAAATTATTGTAGGTCGGGATGAAGCCGAGAACGCAATCATCGAGTCTGTTGCTGCAGACAGGGATTACCTGCTGAGGGTTGAAGGCTTTGGAAGCCCGATGACATTAGTTATCGGTGAAATAACCGCTGAATCTCTGAGGGTTGCTGCCGCAATCTGTGGACGATATTCAGATGTTAAGGACCTTCATGAGGTTGTCGTAAAAGTCGTTCAGAGAGGACAAACATCGATCATGAGTACTTCTCCTGCAGATGATGAAATTATTGATGCGATAAGGATAGAAAAAAGAAAAACAAGAGATCAGGCTATAGCCTGACAGGAATTCCTCTTGCCTGCAGATATTCCTTCGCTTCCGTGATGGTGAATTCTCTGTAATGGAATATCGATGCTGCAAGGGCCGCATCTGCCTTACCATGAGCAAAAGCCTCGTAGAGATGGCCGAGGGTTCCGGCACCACCGGAAGCAATTACCGGGATGCTGACTGCTTCTGATATCGCACGGGTCAGCTCAATATCATAGCCGTCTTTGGTGCCGTCCATATCCATGCTGGTGAGCATGATCTCACCCGCTCCAAGCATCTCGGTTTTTTTTGCCCATTGTACGGCGTCGATGAGTTTCATCTGTCTCCCCCCGTGAGTTGATATAGCCCATCTTAATCCTCCCTCACCCCCCTTTATAAAAGGGGGGGATTCTTTTTGAAGTTCGCTATTTTCCATTAAAGAAGGAAAGGATTCTCCTGCCTTGCGCCACTTTGGCAAGGGGGGGGAAGGGGGGATTTTATAATCAAGATTTAGACAAACATCTTTTAACGCCGGCTCATTAAACCAGGATTCTCCTGTTGCCTTTGTCATATCCATGCCTGTTCTCTTTGCATCGATTGCGATCACTATGCACTGGCTCCCGAAGCGCTCTGCAGCCTTGCTGATGAAATAAGGATCTTTTACCGCAGATGTGTTAATCGATACCTTGTCACACCCGGCGTTCAGCAGGTCCCTGATATCATGGAGGGTCTTAATACCCCCGCCGACCGTAAGGGGCATGAAGACGTCCTCCGCAGTTTTCATAACCACGTCCCGTATGATTTTTCTTTTTTCGTGTGAAGCGGTGATATCAAGAAATATCAGCTCGTCCGCACCCTGTTCATCATAAAATTTCGCATTCTCGACGGGGTCTCCGGCGTCCCGGAGATTTAAAAAACTAACGCCCTTAACAACACGACCGTCTTTTACGTCGAGGCAGGGGATGATTCTTTTAGCAAGCACTTTGAATTCCGAAGATGCATGATGCATGATGCACGATTATAAATATCCTTGTATCTTGCATCATATATCGGTCACCTTTGTCACAAATTGAATTGCTTCCCTGAGATTGAGTGCACCTGAATATATTGCCTTCCCCGTTATCATTCCCCAGAGCTTCTTGATCTGTACCAGATTTCTGATATCTTCCATGCCTGCAATACCACCAGATGCAATAACAGGAATCCTGACATGGTCAACCATTTCACGCACTGCTTCTGTATTTGGGCCTGTGAGCATCCCGTCCCGTTTGATATCTGTATAAATAATGCCTGCTATTCCTACCATCTCCACGCGCCTTGCTAATTCATATGCATGGACTGGCGTAACTTCCTCCCAGCCCTTAATCGCAACCATTCCATCCTTGGCATCGATACCGATAAGAACCCGGCCCGGATATTGTTTGCAGGCCTGCACGAGAAATTCCGGATCCTCTATCGCAGCGGTTCCGATAATTACCCTGTCAATACCCGCTGAAAACAGATTTATCAAATTCCCGATGTTCCGTATCCCGCCGCCGACCTGAAGCATCATCTTTACCGACTTTCTGATCTTCATGATAGCATCAGCATTTTTCTGGTTTCCCGAGAAGGCGCCATCGAGGTCTACAATGTGAAGGAGTTTTGCTCCACTGGATTCCCATCGTTTTGCAGTCACCGCCGGGTCATTTGAATAGACGGTGACGGCGTCTTTTCTCCCCTGAACGAGCCTTACACAACAGCCTTCCTTTAAATCTATCGCTGGAATAACAAGCATTGATTAATATAACATAAATAAAAATGAGTGCTTATGGACTTCAATAGAGGCTTAGAAATACAATCCTCACCAGCTACGATCATGATAGATATTCGGGGGGAGAGCGGATTCATAAAATTCCTTTTTATGACCATTGCTTTCATCATCATGTCACACATATGTCTTTCCCCAATCGCTTATTCAGCTCCTCTTGCGATGACCGAAAAATTTGTTTATGACCTGACATGGACCGGGATAAAGGCGGGTACCGCATCCCTTGAACTGAAAAATGACGGAGATAAGGTGAAAATTCTTTCGACCGCCCAATCGGCATCATGGGTATCCGTGTTTTACACTGTTGATGACCGGGTGGAAAGCACCCTTTTGAAAGATTCCGCGGAGAGTTTTTTTCAGCCATCGCAATACAGGATCAAGATCAGGGAAGGAAGACACAGAAGAGACAAGGAAATTATCTTTGATGCTCACAACAGCAGGGCTATATATATCGACCGACTCAAGCCCGAAAGAAAGGACTTCCAGGTTACTCCTCAGGTCCTCGACCCCTTATCAGGTTTTTACTACCTGAGATTATTGAAACTCTCCGTTGGCCAACCTGTTTATATCACGATT
>JAGSYM010000196.1 GCA_018262395.1 Nitrospirota bacterium
AAGATATACAAGATATACCCGTCTCCTATGCACAGGCTCAGAGAGATTCTCTTCAGGAAAAGGCTTCACTCAGATTTTAGCGTTCTCGACGGGATCAATCTGAAAGTGCAGAAGGGAGAGACTGTAGGTATTATCGGCGAAAATGGTGCTGGAAAAAGCACCCTTCTGAAAATCATCGCCAATACACTTAAGCCCTCCACAGGGGAGATCCTGAGAAACGGACGGGTATCAGCCCTGCTTGAGCTCGGAGCAGGGTTTAACCCTGAACTTACCGGAAAAGAAAATATCATCCTCAACGCATATCTTCTGGGATTGGTCAAATCAGAGATAGAGAATAAGAAACAAGAGATTATCGATTTCTCAGAACTCAGCGAGTTCATTGACAGGCCAGTTAAGACTTACTCTTCAGGCATGGTTATGAGACTCGCCTTTTCAATAGCCACCAGCGTCAACCCTGATATCCTTATAATCGACGAGGCCCTCGCTGTGGGCGACCAGCACTTTCAAAAAAAATGCATCGATCGAATGGTGGAATTCAAGCGTGAAGGGAAGACTATATTTTTCTGCAGTCATTCCCCTTATCTCATCCAGGAACTCTGCAATAAGGCCGTATGGCTGCATCATGGCAAAATGATGCATATCGGTGATACTACCCGGGTCTTAAACGCCTATACGGATTGGGTAAGAGAAAAGGACGCAGGCATGAACACCGGGAGGAAAGATTCTGAAAAGGGTGAAAAACCGGCGAGTGACAGCCCGATCTGGCTTGACTGGATTAAGATCACGGATGAAGAAGGAAGAGACCTTGAACTCGCCAGGACAGGCCAGGACATATATGTAAGAATGCGCATCCGGATAGCCGGATCCGGCAGGAAATACAAGGGGCACGTTGGAGTAGGTCTGAACAGAAATGACGAGATGATGATGTTCGGGGTCACGACGAAGATGGACGGTCTCGATCCGGCTATGTTTTACGACGGGCAGGAAATCTCCCTGCATTATCCATCCCTTCCCCTGCTTGCCGGACAATATTTCTTTCTCGTCGTGCTGGTTGACGAGCATGGCCTGCATCCCTATGTTCACCAGAGAAGCAAAACTTTTTTCGTTGAACACTATCATGGCGAGCTTGGAATTACCAGGCTTGATCACAGATGGGATTTTCAATCCTGATCCAGCCGTATGAAAATATTCAATAAGTCGAAACTTACGAGTTTACGCTACTACTTTCAGGACCTTCCGTTATGGGCCTGTGGAGTGCGTTCCCAATCCCTAATAGAGCGCCTCTCCAATTTTCTCCAGGCAGACACCCCGCAGTTACTAAGAGGATTGGACCTGCTAAAAAAGTATGCGGACATGAGCCAGAAAAACTACCGTTCAGAAGATCTGGCTGATAGGGCTCTGTGGGTAAAGATTATCCGAGAGAGTGATGCATATACCTCTTTGCGGATGTCCAGGAAAAACATAGATGCATATTTCAGAATTGAAGGAATCGAGCATCTTCATCGCGTTCTCAAGAAAGGCAGGCCTGTCTTTCTCCTGACTGGCCATATCGGCAGCTTCTTCATCCCTGCAATAGCATTTGGACATATGGGAATCCCTGTCTTCCCGATTGCGCGGACTGTAGATCCGTCCAATATCCTTCCCTTTGAGAGACAGCTCTATGAGAAGATAAACTACTTGTTCTCTGGGCTGAGGTTCCCATCTCAATATATTTTCACAAGCTATCCAGGAACAATCGACCGCAAGATTATCAGTCGTTGCATTTCAGGGGGAATTTTCTGGGCGGCTCTTGATCTGCCGAGGGCTTATTATTCATATAAACGCATTCCGGTTAAATTCCTTGGATTCCCCTCCTCCCTGCCTTCAGGATTGATTAAGTTAGGGATAAAATATAACGCTGTTCTACTAACAGCATGGAATATGATAGAACCTGATCCCTCTGCTGGATATATCAGGCACCTGAGGATTGATGAACCATTTCCTGAAAGATTGAACATCTCTGAGGTCCTGCAGATCTACGCTGACAGACTTTCCTCTCTGATAGCTGCAGAACCCTGGCAGTGGGCCGGATTACCTATCATCCATGAATTTATCGAGGAGCGGCAGACTAGTGGCAATCCGGTTTATCACGCTAAGGCCTGAGAAGGACAGATTCAAAAGCCATTCTTTCGCGCCCTTGCCAGTATATAGAGTTCATCACCAAGGCTGTGAAACAGATGGAAAAGCAGGCAATTCATAGCATTATAGCTCTTATTAAAAAAGGGGATAAGCCCATATTCACGTCTTATGATCCGATAATCACCCGATAGAACGGTTTCAATCTCATCAAGCGTAAATTCCCGAATATGATCATATGTTTCACCAATTTTTCTGGGAAGAATCGGTGGATTAATGCCTCTCCCCTGCAGGAATTTTATGCGGTTTGACAATCGAGAGAGATTTGGAGTAGAAAGGATAAGGGTACCCTCTCTTTTCAGAACACGTTTGATCTCTCGGAGGGAATAGCTGATGATCTCCGTTGGTAAATGTTCTATGACATCACAGTAGAGTACCATATCAAAGGTCATGTCCGAAAATGAAAAAGGTTCTGCAAGATCATGGGGAACAATAGTTACCCCTTCATGGTCCATGAAATTTCTGAATTCCTCTGCATAAATATAGCCTCTGGAGGGATGTTCTGTAGCAACAAGATCGCAATGGAAAAGCCTTCTCAACATTACAGCCAAAACGCCGTAACCCACACCGACCTCTAAAACCTTTCCTCTCTCTCTCTCTTTGGGAACGAGATGAAGAATCCTGCTATAGTGCTTTCCCCATACTTGCAGAAATTGCTGGTTCAATTCCGGCAAAGGCTCCTGATAATCAATCTTTGCTAACTCAAGCATGAGATTACAAATTTCTTTTTCCATAATAAAATCCGCGTTCACTGTCTCCCCGTCAAGCCTGCAATCACTATATGCAATAGAAACCCTTCCTGCTCTTTGAAATACAGGAGCGGTGATGAATCGTGGTTGCCAGCACTCACTTCACCAGTAATTCCCGTGCATATTGTACCAAATGAACGGGTAATTTACCCTTACTTTTCTGTGGTCGCATTTTACCATACGCAGGCAGGCGAAGTTTGCAGAACGTCGACTATGGTATAATACAACCTACTTGTTAAGTTTCTCTTGAAATCTTCTCAGCACACATTTTGAATAAAATGACCAAATTACTGTCGATCATCATAGTTAATTTCAGGACTGCTGATATGCTTTGGGACTGCATAAAAAGCATCAGTGAGCAGAATGTTGATTCTGAAATAATTATCGTAGATAACAATTCAGGTGATCATGACAGGGATGTCCTGGAAGTCCTGAGAACAAGCTATCCTTTTGTAACGCTTATCTTGAACAATGTCAATCATGGATTTTCAAAGGCGAATAATCAGGCTCTCGCAGCAAGTTCCGGAGAATATGTCCTGTTCCTTAATCCTGATACCCTGCTTTTCCCCCTGTGCCTTGATCGCCTCTTATCATTTATTAAAACAGTGCAGGGAGTCGGCTGTTTCATTCCAAAGCTCTGGATGGATAAAGAGAAAACTTTTCTAATGCCGCCATCGTACCTGCCTTCGCTCTGGGAGACAGTTCAGAATCATGTTTCTATGAGCAGCGACCTTCTGCTCAGTCTCTCTTTTAAGCGCTGGCTACGAAAAGCACTTGCATACTGGAACGCAGACACTCCTTTACCGGTCGAAGCCATATCAGGAGCTTATAAAGGAGGCAGGGCTGAAGCTCTATTATTGCCCCGATGCAGAGGCTGTGCACTTCTATAACCAAAGCGCGAAAAGCTCTCCTGAGTGTCTGCAGAAATTTCTGATGTCCGAAGGATTATACATGGCAAAATACTATCATCCCTATTTGATAAGAATGGTATCGCAACTCGTCAAACTTCCAAAAACAAAGGCGAGACATCCCCTGAAAGAATGGGACTTTTCCTCTCCCATACAATCAACACCCGGCGGGTATCTTCTTTTCTCATCTCTTATTACAATGATGCCCTGTGTTTCTCACAGGATGACCACCGAACCGTTCATCTTTGATAACAGTTTTGTTAAGAATTTAGCCAGCGGTAAATACTATGTCATGCTGTTAAGGCCTGACGGCACAGTATCCGAAAAACTCATGCTCGAAAAGCATTAAAAATGACCTTTTTGCCGGAAAAAGACTGTATGGTGACATCAATGCTTCTATTGACAATCCTGGACGCTTTACATGAAAATAAACAATGCTGAAATTTATCCTTTTTAATGCAATGCTTCTCACGAGCTATGACAATACGATTACGCTTGTATCTACTCGAAATAATGGCAAAAAACATTTTCTTCCGATTCCCCTGCAGGCTGCGGGCAGATGAGCACACCACAAAGCATTCACTCTGCTCCCATCAAGGATACAGCACCTGTCTATCCTAAAACAGTCATACTTGAGACTACAAACCTCTGCAACCTCAAATGTAAAATGTGCCATGTGTGGGGTGAGGACGTCGTAAAAAGACGACAAACGGGGTTCATTCCTGAAACTGTCTGGAAAAAAGCAATAGATGAACTCACTACCTGGGACGCGAAGGTAAACCTTGCTCTCCATGGTGCCGGAGAAGCTCTGCTTCATAAGGACTTCCTGTCCATCCTGGCCTATGCGACTTCAAAGGAGAACCTCTCCGTAGGATTCCTCAGCAACGGGGCTCTCCTGTCAAAAGAAACAACTGATGCCCTCATGTCGACCAAAATCGCATGGGTTGGATTTTCTGTTGACGGTGCTGATGTAGAGAAATACAGAAAATATCGGGGCACTGATCTCAAAAAGGTAGAATCAGCCATAGAATATCTTCTGTCAGTAAGAAAAGGAGATAAGCCTTTCGTGTTCGTCAATATGGTGGCACTCCCTGACCTTGACACAGACGAGTACATACGGCGATGGATCGATATGGTCGATGAGGTAAGGATATCAAAATACCGGCCAATCGGGCACAGAGATTTTCTCACGGAGAAGATTGAGAGAGTCCCCTGTCATCTCCTCAATGAGATGCTCATTATCGCATGGGAC
>JAGSYM010000197.1 GCA_018262395.1 Nitrospirota bacterium
TAGCCTTAATGTTGTCCCGCTGGCATTCTAAGCCCTTCGGTTCTCCTGATACACCACAGGTATGAGATCTCGCAACTGATGCGCAGTTCGGTTTGAAACGGATAGCGAGCGCATTCCCCGTCCGCCTCGGGCGGGCTACAGGGTTAGCGAGCGAATATAAAAAAACAATTCCTTACGTTAAGATACCCTGCGGTCTCTGTCGCAGGGTTCTTCATACTGTTAAAATCTCTTTTTCTGTTTCTTCCTGAACACCACAACGGTTTCAACCTTTCATAACTATTTGTTTCCCCTCCGACTATGTTTACGCGAACGCAGAGCACGGGTGAAAACCCCCACCTGCAAACACGCACAGAGAATGTATTGAAATTATTGAGGGATACTGGTACAACTATATAACCAATCAACAGGGGGAAGCAGAATCGAATCGTGAGAAAGACGTTGGGGAAAACATGGATGTGTCCATCATCCCTGAAGCAGGCGATTATCGTTCACACAATACTTCGGAAGGCAGTCTGGCGGTTGAAAGATAATCTGTTGCAGTGGCTATGGTTTGCCTCAAGCGTGGATACACAGCATATTGGGTATGACCATGGTCCGCTCACATGGCTGAGAACCGCCAAGCATAGAAGGTTGAGAAGAAATATTCACCTCTGTCTCCTCGATGTCTATCCGAAAGGGGGTAAGTTTGGGAGGTTCACGGCATTCTGGATAAATGAGCGGAGCCGTATTTGCAAAGCAACATTAAATGAAGGGGTAGAGGATGCAGATGTTATATGGATATATTCTCAGGATCCTTTTCCGCATGATACCAGGCAAGAGCTCCTGCACACGTTGAAAAAAGCCAGGAGGGACGCTCTGCTTATAAATCATCCCGATGCGTATAACGTCTATCACGAACAACAGAGTTTCAAAAAACTTGCGGGGGCAGGAGTGTGTGTTCCCAGGGACAACTTCAATGACGATGATCTCGGGAAGACCACTGTCGTGTACAAGGTAATAGGTAGGCATGGCTCTTCGAAGTTTCTGTCTCCTTACCGAGGACCTGTTGAAGGCTATCGGCCTTTTGAGTTTATAGATTCCCGCGGGGCTCAAAGCCTTTACAGGAAATTCAGGGCGTTTTTCATTCTCGGCATGGTCTGCCCAAATCATATCGCGTACAGTGACCATTGGAACGTGCATCGAGAAACAAAAAAGCATACGGAGTATCAGTTTGACATAACAGACACAGAAAACAAGTCTATCAGGTTGATTGCAAAGACATTGAACATTCAGTATTTCTCAATTGATTTTCTGAGAAGAGGGCATGATGACAAGGCCTTTTTTACTGACATAAATGTGTATCCCCTGCCGATTGATTTTACCGAGACGGCACGGGAACGCGGCTACTTTGGCCGCTGGATTATACTCGACAACAGGCTGCGTCTAGGAATTCCTGAACCCTGTGGTAAGCCTTTCTGGGAGATGTTCGATGAGGCAATGGTGTCATTTATCAAAAAAGCATGACATTATGCTAAGAATTCGTTTTGCAGGAATAATGAACCAATTGTCGGGTGGCCAGACAAAAGGAGCTAACCTTAAAAGACCTTCACTGATAAAATATCCCTTGACACTACAGTGATGTTATTGTTACGTGTCAAATTTACGACCGATGATATATGAAGTTATTAAGAAATTTCTCAAGCTGTCTGCTTCAACCGAGAAAGCAGCACTGGAGATCTATGAACGGTTGCCGCTCTCTTTGAGATACAGGGCATTATATGGTCCTGTGTTCCTTCGTTGGCTGAAGGTACTGAAAGAGGCTGAAGGATGGGATCAGGAAAGGTTGTACGCTTTTCAGCTCGAGCAGACAAGGAATCTTCTCATGCATGCAATGGCCCATGTCCCTTACTATAAAAATCTATTCAGGAGATATGGATATCAGCCTGAAAAGATGCAGAGCTTTGATGATTTCAGGACCCTTCCGTTTCTTGATAAAGAAATAGTAAGAGATCATTCGACCGCACTTATTGATGAGCGACTTTCGTTAAAATACCTGAGCAGAAAATCGACAGGTGGTTCTTCCGGGATCCCTGTAACTATATACCGTAGCAGGGCAAACGAAGCTGCATTCCTTGCATTTAGAACGAACATCCTGGACAGGATACACTATAAGCCAACATCGAAAGATGTTATGTTTTGGGCAGAGGTGCAAGTGGGGAATAAGAGTGTTCCCTATAAGAGATACGGGCACAGGCTGATCCTTTCAGTTCGCTATCTTGCAGGAAAATGGATCCAAGAATACCTGGATATGATCAGGCAATTCGAGCCCGAATATATTCTAGGCTATTCCTCAGTGCTCGCGTTTCTCTCAAATTTCATCAAGCTCAATCGAATCTCTCCCTATCGGAATATAAAGGCCGTGATCCCCTATTCAGAGACATTATATGACTGGCAAAGAAAGCTGATAGAGGAGAGTTTTGGCTGCCGGGTTTTCTCCATGTATGGAATGACGGAACATGCAGCAATTGGAGGTGAATGCGAACATTCGACCGGGATGCACTTACACCCTCTTTATGGAATCACGGAATTTGAGGAATGTTTTCAGGGATACAAGGAGATCGTGGTGACTGGGTTTACCAATTATGAGATGCCATTTATACGATACAGGACCGGCGACCTCGTCTCAGAGCATAGTGCATTTTGCTCTGCATGTGGAAGAACGCACATTACTGTTGGGACAATCGAGGGAAGGTCTCATTCATTTCTTATTGGCAAAAACGGTGAAGTTATCCCTTCACTCTCATCGTGGATAGGAATCTTCCACAATGTGCTGCAATATCAATTCGTCCAGAAAAAGCGAGGCGTCGTCTGTTTGAATATGGTGCCGACAAAAGCATTCTCAGAATCCAATAAGGATGATATCTTGCATGAACTTGATACGATATTTGCTCGGAGGAAAGATGCAATAAAGGTAGAATTGAATTTTGTTGATCATATTCCGAAAACATCTTCGGGAAAGACTAACATGGTAGAGCAGCAGTTAGATTTAAATAGTCTTGTAGCAAGAAATACCGCGTAAAATTTGAAGCCTGATGAATTGCTATGGATAAACTGGTAATTTTTGGTGATGCCAACCTATTAAGCACAAAAATATTACTCCAAGAAATACTCAGTATTATTCGTCGGAGAGACGATATCTGTTTGGCTGGAGTTATTGATACAGCCAGATCTGATCCTAAGGGAAAAGTGAAGAGGATCGTTCAATTTCTTGTGGTCAACCTGGCCAAGAAGATATTCAATCCGCACGAAAAGTTCATGACAAAAAACATGTCAACAGTAAACCTTTACGATATTTGCCGAAAGGCTAATATCGAAGCATTCATTCCAAAAGACAGAAATGTGAATAGTCAGGAATTTGTTCATTTTCTCAGGGACACGGTGCGGCCGACAATTGCCTTATCAGTTGGATGTCTTCAAATTTTCAAAAAACCCCTGATCGATGTTTTTGAAGTCTTCGTAAATTATCATGACGGATTGTTGCCAAAGTACAGGGGGCTGTCTTGCACCTCATTCTCACGTTATTTTGATGATAAGTATACCGGCTTTACCTATCATCTCGTGAATGAAGCTATCGATGAAGGCAATATCTTGATACAGGACGGAATACAGGTGTCAAAAAGCATGCCGCTTTCCGAACTGACCTATAGGAAGACAATAAGAGCGCGTGCGCATTTAGAGCAGTTGATCGAATTAATGATAAA
>JAGSYM010000198.1 GCA_018262395.1 Nitrospirota bacterium
TCCTGATTTTTCTCCCACCAACGTCGAGAACCCTTCCGTAAAATTCCATGTCATGCAGCATCCTGTCAAGGTAATAGCGGCGGAAACTCATTTATACGGCCATGCCTTTGCGTCTCATGATGTCTTCAAAAAGCCCTGTGTAGTTGTCGATAGTGTTTTTTATGTCAAAAAATGAGAGCGCCCTCCTTCTTGCGGCACCCCCAAGGGCTTCGGCCCGGACTCTGTCGGACATCAGAACTTCAATTGCCGAGGCCAAGGCATTGCTGTCTTTCGGCGGCACAAGGATACCCACCTCCTCAGAATTTATTATCTCCCGCATCGGAGCGACATCAGTCGCAATGATCGGCTTGCCTGCAGCCATTGCCTCAAGCAGTGCGTTACCTAACCCTTCACGAAAGGAAGGGAAAACGAAAATGTCCATGGCGGAAAGCAAATCAGGGATATCCATTCGTGAACCGGCAAAAATGACATCCTTGCCGAGGCCTCGATCCCTGGCATAGGCTGTCAATTCTCCCTTCAGGGGACCGTCTCCGACTATGAGAAGCATGCTTCCGGGGAATCTGGCTTTTATCCTTACCATCGCCTCAAGGAGATATTTGTGTCCCTTCTGATGGACAAGTCTGCCGACGATTCCAATTACTGATACACTTGACGGTATTTTGAATTCCGTGCGTACTGCACTGCCGTTGCTCATATGGAGAAACCGGTTTGTTTCGATGCCGTTGTATATGACCATTATTTTGTTTTTGGGGATGGAGTCATATTTTATGATATCTCTACCGACCGTTTCGGAGACAGCTATTATTTTATCCGTTAATCCGGCGAGAAATCTATTGATCATCCTCCTGTGAATTTTCCTGTCTCTGTTATAGATATTGTGGATAGAGACGACGATACAGGGAACTCCTGCAAGATTTGCCGCGATCCTTCCGTAAAGGTTTGCATGATATTGATGGGTCCGGACTATCTTGATCTCTCTTTTTTTCATCAGGCGATATAAATCTTGAATTATGGTCAGGTCTAACCGATTTCCGAGCTTGTTAAGACAGTGTACCTCAACCCCCATATCCTCCATTTTCCTGCCGATTGTTCCGATGCCGGACAGGGAGCAGACGATGGGATAGAACCTGCTTCTGTCATAATTCCCAAGAACCGTCAGCAGCTGGCTTTGAACGCCGCCGACCCAGAGTCCCGGCAGTATGTGAAGGATTTCCAGGGGCTTCATTAACCCTCAGGAGGAAAGGACATCCCTTTCATCGAAAGAATACCTTTGTAAAGGTCTAAATACATTTTTACGGTTCTGTCTATACCAAAAGAGGAAAAAGCTCTTTCCTGCGAGGTTTTGCCGAGAGAGGCTGCTAATGTCCTGTCTTGCAACAATAGTCTGACGGCAGAAGCAATAGCCGCCGGGTCAGCGGGCGGCACGAGGATCCCTGCCTGTTCGGAATTTATCACTTCCCGTATCGGGGGAATATTAGTCGCTATTACTGGCTTCCCTGCAGCCATTGCTTCCAGAAGGGCGTTTCCCAATCCCTCCCAGAGGGATGGGAACACAAATATGTCCATTGCCGAAAGCATCTGGGGTATGTCACTCCTCAACCCGGCGAATATGACTTCCTTGTCGACTGAAAGACCTTTCGCATAATTCTTCAACTCATCCATCCTGGAACCTTCTCCGACCAGCAGAAGCCTGGCGCCTGGGAATTCGTTTTTTATTAAGGCAAAGGCTGCAAGAAGGTATTTATGGCCTTTCTGGGAAACAAGTCTTCCCACAGTGCCTATCACCGTGGCTCCAAGGGGAATGCGAAGCTCCTGACGGATATATTTGCCGTCAATGGTGGTAAAGTCTTTTTTATCAATTCCGTTATAGATCACACAAACTTTTTCCTCTGGTATCTTTTCGTACCGCAGGATATCTCTTCTGACCGCCTCTGATACAGCGACTATTTTATCAGTAAACAGAGAAGCGAGGTTATTGACAAGTCTCCTCGTCAATCTCCTGCTCCTGCTCTTTTCAGGGTATGTGAGGTGAAATGAGGATATGATGCAAGGAACTTTTGCCAGACGGGCTGCAATTCTCCCATAAAGGCTTGCACGGTACTCACGGGTATGAACAACGTGAATGTTTCTTTGCCGCATAATTTTATAAAGTTCTTTAACCGCTTTCCAGCCACTTTTATTAAGGCATATAACCTCAACCCCTGGAATCTGATTATTATTGATGAGGTCAGATCTGTCTGTAATGGAGCATACGATAGGACTGAATTCCTTCAGGTTGTAATGTTCAAGAACTGCCGAGAGCTGCTTGCTGACCCCCCCGCCTAGTGATAATTTCATAAGTATATGAAGAACATTTATCGGCGGCATTTCCACATCTGACATCGTGGATAATCTATGTCCCTTTTTTAATTTTTATCTTTTGCAATCTGTTTGATTGGAAAGTACTCTTTATTTTTCAAAAAATTCGTTTCAAGAAATTAAGAGATGATTTCTAATATCTGTTTTGCCCTATGATCATAGGTGTGTTCTTTTATTACTCTTTCATGGGCAGCTCCGGCTATCTGGGACCGCTCATCGGGATGGTTCAGGTAGTAGGGGATGAGTTTTTTAAGTTCTTCGATAGTCTTGTAGCATATTATTTCCTCGTTCACCTTAAAAACCTTCTCCATGTCTCTTTTATAGTCGGCAAGCTGAAAGCCCCCGCAGCCAGCGATGTCATAGGTCCTCCTGTTCACACCGTCTATGTCATTGAGGGGATGATGGAGATTCAGGGAGATTGCCGTACCGGAGATTGCCTTTGCCTTTTCTGTTCCCCTGATGTCCGTGCCGCGATAGAGTCCGGCCATTTCCCTGTTTGAAACTTTTGTCCACCCCCTGCCCCAAAGGGCAGGCTTGAACTCAATAAGTTGCTCGAGGAATATCACTCTATAGGGGTATCTTGAACCTATGAGTGACAGTTCAGCGCCATACCTGAATCTGTCAGCGTCGCTTAATCCCACCGGCCTGTGCACAGCCGGGTCTGTGCATTGAGGCAGATAGAAGACATTTTTAAGACCCGCCTTTCTTAACGTATCTAAGACATACGTATCCTTAACGAAGAAATAATGGCAGGGCAAGATCGCTTCGAACATCCCCATATATATTGGGTTATCGGGGAATACATTTACTATTAGTGTACCGGTTTTTTTTCTGATTTCCCATAATGTGTCGGGGGTCACCGTTTTCCCCTTCAGAAGAAGAAGCACGTCTGGTCTGAGTGACCTCACGACCCCAATGAGTTTTTTGTTCATGTAAGAGCGCCATATACCCTTCAAACTGCCTTTTTCGAGGGATGAAAAGTTACCCGTTCTCTTATAAAAAAAGCTTTTCGTCTCGAAACCAAGCTTTTCAAATGCAGTCCTGAAAGACCATCCTTTCTCATCAAGATACCGTTCATCTTTTTTGATGAGCTCAGCACTTACTATTAATATTTTCATTACCTTAAACCAATTTTATAACAGAAGAGACTAATTCTTCTTACCGCACGCGGCCGACGATGATCTCGCCGCTGCTTTTACTGAGAAATTTGCAATAAATTTTTTCCCATTGAAGGGTATGGAAAACCCTTTTCTCCTCATCCTTTCTCGTATCGAGAAACCTCGTATTGAAGATGAAATAGAGATCGCCTTTTCCGCCTTGGTGCAGAAGTCTTAAGCGGGAAAAACTGTCGAGCTGGGTCACCTCCCTGTCAAGATAGAC
>JAGSYM010000199.1 GCA_018262395.1 Nitrospirota bacterium
TCCTAAAAGGACGGGTTGTGAAATTTCAGACAGGTCTCAAGGTTCCGCACATGGGGTGGAACAATGTAAAAATTGTTCAGAGGCCTCCAATCTTTGATGGCATACATGATGAGTCGTTCTTTTACTTTGTTCACTCCTTCTACGTCGTGCCCCAGGATATCAATGTTATCGCAACGACGACTGATTACGGAGTGACGTTCACTTCCATGGTCTGGAAAGAGAATATTTTTGCGACACAGTTTCATCCGGAGAAGAGCCAGGAGATAGGGCTCATGGTGCTCAAGAATTTTGGAGATTTTGTAAAAAAGGGATAGCTCATATTATTTATAATATGCACGGCAAATATTGTATTTGAGCGGATTTAAATTCTGTCGAAGACAGAATTTACCTCGGAGGTCGAACGACCGAGAATGAGTGAAAATACTGTATCTGCCGGCACAGAAAGATTTATTGGAACAAGTTAGGCTTTGGACTGCCAGAGGACTGTTCTGTCTTTCCCTTCCATCTTGGCCATATAGAGCGCCTTGTCAGCGTTCCGTATCAGTTCTTTTCTCTCTTTTCCGTCGTATGGGAAAGTCGCTACGCCGATACTTACTGTTATTGCTTTCTTCGGGAATACACTCCATGTGCCGGGAATTTGTTCTTTAATGGATTTCCGTATTCTCTCTGAAACCAGAATCGCTTCCTCTTTCTCTGTCTGCGGCATAATGACCGCGAATTCCTCCCCGCCGAATCGTGCTATCACATCACTGATTCGCAAGCAGTCCTTTGATATATTCGCGATAGACTTGAGAATTTCATCGCCGGCAAGGTGCCCTTCGGAATCGTTGAAGAGTTTGAAATCATCAATATCTATCATTGCCAGAGAAAAAGACAGGTTATGACGGTCTGAACGGTTCAATTCTTCAAAAAATCTCTCTTCGAAATAACGTCTGTTGAAAAGACCCGTGAGGGAATCTGTAACAGAGAGCTCTTTCAAATGGCCTGCAAGCGTGTAATAGGTTGACCGTTCGAGCGCGATAGTGGCATAGGATGCAAAGGAACTGATGAGCGCCATGTCCTCTGCTGAAAATACCTCCCCGCTAATCTTATCAGATATATTGAGTACGCCAATGGTTTTTTCATCCAGCTTCAGGGGGATACTGATAAATGAGCCTGTTCTGTATTTATGCCTTTTGGGGAACCCCCATTCATTCTTTTCAATATCTTCCATGACAAGCGGAACCCCTTCCCTGAACACCCATCCGGCAATGCCCTCACCAGCCCTTATTCTGATATCAGTCAGAAGCCTCCGGTTTATACCTTTCGCAGCTTTAATCGTAAGGTATGCCGTGTCTTCGCCGACAAGCATCAGCGAACCTTTTTCGGCTTCCGTAAGATAAACAGACATGTCCAGTATTGTTTCATAAAGCATGTCAGGCTCTTTGACGGGAATGAGCCGGGAAGCAGCTGTGCTGAGAATATCTATTTCCTTCTGACATTTCTGGTATGTCTCCTGCAGCTCCACAATCCTGAGACAGTTACCCATCATCTTACATGTTTCAAAGATAACGTCAGCATCTTCCTGGGAAAGAACAGAGTTATAAATATTTAAAAGGCCTATTACCTTGTCCTCAGATATGATCGGAAAAACATGGAGTGACGTGATTTTTTCACTGAAACCAAGCCGAAGAATATCCATGACAGATTCTGAATAAAAGGGTTTTTTCTTGGCAATAACCTCAGATAACAAACCGGTAGCCTGCAACGGTAAGGATTGCAGGTGATCCCTGAATTTGCCAGCTGATTTGTGCGGTTTGAATACGGTGGTATCCCTGAGCATAACACCTATACTTTCAGTATTGAACAGAAAGAGAATCATATCCACCAAAATGTCATAAATCTCAGCAGCCTGCTTCTCCAGCTGTATTTCTGATACGAGGCTGAAAACCGTCTTCATGAGCCTGTACCGTTTTTCAAGAAATGTTCCTTTATTGCTGACCTGCAGTCCAAGGGTGAAAATTAAGCGGATATACCGTGCCGTATCCTGCAATTCGGCATAGTCTTTTATCCTCGTCTCCTGCAGCAGGGCTTTTTGTTGGTCCGGCATAAAGCCGTAAGCAGCACCTGCTGTTTTCGAGAAGGTATCACAATCAGCAGCAGAAACGAACACTCCGCCACCTACAACGATAAAGACTGATTTCTCGATGCGAATTGGCATGAAGAAGTGATACTGCTCCCCGGGGCCTTTCAGGAACGATATATCAGTTCTCTGGAGCGCTTTTTCACTGTTTATCTTAACGAAGGATTGGTATTCGTCTCTTCCTTTTGACAGAGCCTTGAGCGATGACAAAAGTTTGTTTTCGTTCACCGGAGGCATAATCAGATTGCCTCTTTCACCGTAAAGAGCAAGATACAGGCCTGTTAATTTGGCAAGATGGTTCTGGAGAGAAGAAAGAGTATCAATATCAAGATATTCCATGGTTTCTGGTCGGCATCCGGTCGAACTGGCTAAGGAGTTCATGGATATTCATTTTTAGCAGAGGATGCATTACATCCGGTGCTATTTCATCTAATGGTCTCAAGACAAAATCCCTCTCATGCATAAAAGGATGGGGTATTTTTAACGTATCTTCATTTACTATGATATGGTTATAAAGAAGAATGTCAATATCTATGATGCGGGGGCCCCAAACGTATGATTTCTCACGTCCTACCTCGGTTTCCACATTCTTGAGCACACGTAAAAGCTCCTGCGGCTTGAATTCTGTCTCCACTTCCAGCGCCATGTTGAGAAAGAGAGGCTGATTTTTCTCCCCCCAGGGTTCCGTCTCATAGACAGAAGATCGTTTTTTTACAAAAATCCCCGCTTGTTCAAGGAGTTCTATTGACCTGCTGAGATTCTTCTCCCTATCTCCGAGGTTTGAACCAATGCTGAGGTATACAATAGCCATTTCAGGTTAAAAAAGCAATACAGATAACACACAGAGCCAATCAACGCAGGCTGAAGCCAGCGGCTACAATATCCCACCTTTTGTTGAGGGCCTACCCCGGAACCCGGATCACAGAATCTTTTGTATTCTCTCTACAGCCTCCCCAATTCTGCCGGCTGAAGCCGTCAATGCAAATCGTATGTACCCCTCTCCGGCATCTCCGAATCCATTGCCGGGGGTTGCCAGTACCCCTGATTTATCGAGCAGATGAGCTGCAAAACTCATTGAACGAAAATGAGGAGGAACTTTTGCCCAGAGATAGAATGTTGCTTTCGGTTTCATAAGGCTCAAACCGAGCCTTGTCAACCCGTTGTACAGAATATTCCGCCTTTCCTGGTAGGTTCTTCTAATCGGTGCAAGGGACTCCTGACTCATATCGAGAGCAACAGCCGCTGCCTCCTGAACCGCCTGGAAGACTCCTGAATCAAGGTTTGTCTTGATCTTCCCGAGACCGGCTAATACTTCACGGTTGCCGACAGCGAACCCTATCCTCCACCCTGTCATGTTATACGTCTTTGAGAGTGAATGGAATTCTATGCCGACCTCCTTTGCTCCGGGTATCTGCATGAAACTGAGCGGTTTTTCATCAAAATAAATTTCTGTGTACGAAGCATCGTGACAGACTATGATGTTGTATTTCAGGGCAATCCTGATCACCTCTTTAAAAAAATGAGCCGGGGCAGTAGCCGAAGTCGGATTGTTCGGATAATTGATAAAAATAAGTTTTGCTTTCTGAAGAATGGTTTTCGGTATCCGGTCAAGACCCCGGGGATGGTACGAGTACCGTATCACCTGGATTGATGAATGCCAGGGGGATATGGCCTATTCCCTCCTTCGATCCTATGAGGGATAGCACCTCGGTGCCGGGATCAAGACTGACATGAAATCTTCTCTTATACCATTTCGCAACAGCCTGTCTGAAAGAGAGCATGCCTTCATAAGAAGGATACCGGTGATGGACCGGCTTTTCAACAGCCTTCTTCATCGCTTGTACAATTGGAGGAGGAGTTGGGATGTCAGGGTCACCGATACTCAGGTCAATAAGATCCACGCCCTTTTTTAAGGCCTGCTTCTTCATTGTATCAATTGCTGCAAAGAGATACGGGGGCAGATGCTTTACTCTCGAAGCAAGTTCAATCGAGATCTTTTTCTTCAAGATGACCTCCTGTAATTGGGATGCACTATTATACAGTAAATGGATTCGGCAAAAATCCCTGCTGTCCTGGGCTGTGACATGGACAATAAAGTTGCAAAGTGCAGATGTTGTGAGATAAATTATTTTTCGCTACCGCAGTGTACCTTCCTCTAGTGGTTTCACTTATACTGTTATTTATCGAGTGATGAAGAATATTTTAATCAAAATATCGAGTTAATTAATTTTTCGAACAAGGTCTGCACGTTATAGGTAAAAAATCGGGAAGATAAAGCGGAAACTGTTGGGTAAAAAAAAGGGCACTGCATCCAGTGCCCTCTTTCGAAAATAATAAACTATTTCTTTTCTGCGGGTTTCTCTGCCGGCTTTGCTGCGGGTTCAGCTTTCTTCTCCACAGGTGCTGGTTTGGCCTCGGCCTTTTTCACTGATTTGGCTATGTTCTTGCCGTCAGCTTCGGTGTATTTCACGGCAACTTTATCACCAGCCTTAACATTCGCCATCATTTTGTCGTCAACTGCGACGACAACATCACCCTTCTTGCCTTTTACCGTGATGGTCTTGGCTTTTGCGTCCACTGCCACGATCTCACCTTTGACCATCTTTACCATTACAGGCGCCTTTTTCTCCTCTGCCGCCGGTGCTGCCTTCTTCTCAACAGTCGGAGCCGGAGCCGCCTTCTTCTCTTCTGCCGCAAAGGACAGTGAGGTAATGGCGAAAACGAAGAGGACTGAAACGATAATCGCTATTGCTTTCTTCACTCAAATCACCTCCTTTCATTAGGAAATTGTTGCACTGACTATTCTGTCATTGATACTTTCTGAAGAAGGGTATGGAAAGCAAGAGATATGCCAGTGTGAATGGAGGCTATAATACGGGATCGCTGCGGAGAAGCATCCTCTTTTAGGGAAGCGCATCCTTTTTTGGGGATTGGAGATTCAACTTCTCCCACCGGTACCAGAAAGTCTTGTAACTCATGCCGAGGAGTTTCGCCGCCTTTGCAGCAACACCGTTTGCTTTTTGCATGGCCTTCTTCAAAAGGTCTTTTTCAAGTTCCTCAACATTTATTCCTTCATCAGGCAGATCAAAATCAAGGATACCCTTCCCCTCAAAGAACCGTAATTCACTTTTTATATCTTTCAGGCCTATGTCCGGAGTTCCGCACATGAGAACCGCACGCTCTATAACTGACTCAAGCTGCCGTATGTTGCCCGGCCAGTGATAATCCCTGAGAGCTTTCAAAGCATTTTCCTCAATACCTTTTACCCGTTTTCCAAATTCCTGATTATATTTTTTTATAAAGAAAGAAACCAATGCAGGCATATCATCTTTTCTTTCCCGTAAAGGTGGAAGATTTATTGTGATGACTTTCAGCCTGTAATACAGATCTTCTCTAAAGTTCTTCTGCTGAATCTCCTTTTCAAGATCTTTATTCGTCGCAGCAATTATCCTCACATCGATTTTGATGTTTTCGCGGCTGCCGAGTCTTCGTATCTCCTTGTCCTGGAGCACTCTCAAAATTTTTGACTGCGTGAGAGCCGGCAGGTCGCCGATCTCATCGAGAAAAATAGTTCCGCTATGAGAGGCCTCAAAAAGTCCAATATTCCTGGATGTAGCTCCTGTGAAGGCACCCGGCTCATATCCGAACAGTTCACTCTCGATAAGATTTTCAGGGATAGCTGCGCAGTTTACCGCGATGAAAGGCTTTACCCGGCGGGAACTATTGTAATGGATTGCCCGTGCGGCAAGTTCTTTGCCCGTACCGCTTTCGCCAAGGATAAGAACCGTGATATGGCTCGATGACACCTTCTTCATAATCTCGAGAGCTTCAACCATTCCGGCGGAATGCCCGACGATACCCTCAATCTTGAACCGATCAAACAGCGCCTTCTGAAGTTGGAGATTCTCTTTTAACAGTGAAGCCTTCTCAACAGCTCGCCTGACAGTTATGAGCAATACATCCTCGTCGAGGGGTTTTGAAAGATAATCGAAAGCCCCCTTCTTAATTGCATCTACTGCAGAGGAAATCGTCCCAAACGCAGTCATGACTATTGTTGG
>JAGSYM010000016.1 GCA_018262395.1 Nitrospirota bacterium
TTTAAAATTTCAGCACATTTCCTGAATGGAGATGCTTCAGCTAAGCGGGCAACGATTCACTGCCCGTTCCCGCCCGGGTTCTGAGATGTGAATACCTGAGCGCATTCATGGGGAGCAGTGTATGTGGAGATTATTCACCGCTCCCCAGTTTCTCCGCTCATTTCAGGGTTTGCATGTTGGGCTTTCTTTTACAACCTAAAAAATGGCAGACATTGTTCAAAATGATTATTTAACTCGATGATTTGATGAAAATATCCTTCATCGCTGTCAGAAGAAAATCATGAATGAAACCATCGGGCGAAGGTATACTTCGGTATCGAAAAATAATTTTTCTTATGACATCTGCCATTTTTAAAAGCATTTTGACAGATAACACATGAAACTGAGCACTAAAGTTCTTGTAGTCGGCGGTGGCCCTGCAGGATCTTCTGCTGCCAGCCTCCTCGCAGCACAGGGAACAGAGGTAATCCTTCTTGAAAAAAATCCTGCCTTTGTAAAACCCTGTGGAGGCGGCATTGCTCTGAGCGCTTTTAATGAACTCGGAATTCCTCAAACAGTCATCAAAAAGGAGGTCGAAACAATCAGGCTGATATCGCCCCGGGGGAATAAACTTGATATAGCTTTGCGTGGTTGCGGTCTTGCGATTGTTGAACGGGGAGACTTTGACAGGACACTCCGAAGGGAATCGGAAGCACGGGGTGCGCAGGTCCTTGAGGGGGAATTCGTGGGGTTAACTCAAGGGCACTTTTACCGGGTTGAGGCACGTGCCGGGGAGACAACCCACGCAATTGTCTCGGAATATATCATTGCAGCCGACGGGGTCGACTCACGGGTCAGGACTGCACTCGGTATCAAAACGGCCCGGTCATTTTTTACCGCATCTGCGCATGTGCCCGGCCTGCAGTCTGAAGTTTGTGAATTCTGGTTCGGCGCGTCTCATGCCCCGTATTCGTATTCATGGGTATTTCCTGCGGCAGAGGGAAGTTCAATAGGTACGGGAACCTTTGAGCAGGGCAGGATCAATACCTTGTTTGAAAGGTTCATGCACAGAACGGGAATACCGGTGAACGCTGGAAAAAGAATCTACCGAATACCTGTATGGTCAGGTGAATTATATAATATAGATAACGTCCTGTTCGCCGGAGATTCAGCAGGGCAGGTTATGCCGCTGACCTACGAGGGGATATATTATGCGATGAAGGCCGGAGAGCTTGCTGCAGCATCGATTATGGAAGGCAACGTGTATGACTATAAGAAGAGGTGGCAGAGCAGGTTCAATAAAAGATTTATGCTTATGAACAAACTCGGAAATCATTTTCTCAAAGATGATGCCTCGGCTGAAAGGCTTGTTGCCTTGCATAGAAGAAACGATATTTGTGAGGCTTCATTGAGGCTCTGGCTCGGAAAAGACAGCAGCAAGACAGGCCTCATGGATTATATGAGGTTCTTCAGGAAGTTCCTGTGCTGAATCTCGAAAGATTTTTCATCTATTCGTTTGCAGTGCATGTTCTTTTCTTTGCTGCAGTCCTGCTGTTGATTCCACCTGCGGAGGAAATACGGGGAAAGGGAGAAATTCTTACACAGCTTGTTTCTCCCGATGAATTGCTTTCAGGCAAACCAGTAATCATACCCCCTTCAAGGAAACAATCCGCCCCTCGTGTATCACGGCCACGCCCTGAGACAGCGCGTCCTGAACCTTCTTTTGACCGAACCCCTGCCGGTTCATTCAGGCAAAAAGAAGCTTCCTCCTCGCATTCTCCTGTTGAGGGAGATTCCTCCGGGCAGAAGACGGAGGAGAAACCTGCAGTGAGAGGATCAGACCGGAAACAGGAAAAATCAGGTCCAGCCTTGAAGGAGAAACTTTTTGACCGGAGTGTTATTGGTGACATAGCAAAACGGAATATTGAGAAGGCCGAAAAAGAGAAAGACAAGTCCTTCACCTTCGATACGAAAGAGTACAAATTTTTGATCTACAATCGGCGGTTAAAGCAGCGTATTGAGAGCATCTGGGTCTATCCAAGGGATGCTGCGGCACAAGGCATTTACGGAGACCTTGTTATTAAATTTACGATTTTGCAAAACGGGAATCTTGGCTCTGTCGAACTTGTCAGGACCTCCGGGCATAAGAATCTTGATGACGCTGCCATAAAGGCCCTGCGCGATGGAGCCCCTTACTGGCCTATTCCGAAAGAATGGGGAATGGAGTCTTATACCATAGAAGGGCTTTTCATTTACACTCTTTACGGATATTACGTTATTTAAGTTACACGTGTGGTGAGCGATGACGACAAGGAAGGATAGATGAACCCGAGACTTTTCCTGAGAATTGGAGACACAGTCAGACATATCCATTACGGCGCCTGGGGTGATGGCCAGGTGGTGGAAGAGAAACATTCGGTCCTGCCAGGCGGTATCTGCATCGTGAGGGTTTTATTTGAAGACGGGATAGAAAGATCATTTATTAATGACCTCAATAGCGAACTGTGCTGTTTTTACGCAGGGATCAGAATCCATAAATTTTAAGAAAAAAGTTAAGTTTCTCATGTAACACATCATAATAAAAGAATTTTCTTGACAAAATCCTCCCGCGATGGTTTAATTTTTTTAATGGGACCGTTTACCTGTCTAATCGAAAAAGCGACACCTGCTATCCTCATTGTCGATGATCTGCAAACTAACATCGACCTTTTGGAAGCAATTTTTGTGAAGGAAGGATTTACGGTTCAGAGCGCGAAGGGTGCAGTCGAGGCTATGAAAATGTTCGAAAAACACCCTGTCGACCTCGCCGTGGTTGATGTCATGATGCCGGGGATAGATGGCTTTGAATTATGCTCAAGACTCAAGCAGAAGGCAGGAAAACATTTTTTTCCGGTTATTCTTCTCACAGCCCTGTCGGACAGAAACAGCAGAATTAAGGGACTTGAATCAGGGGCTGACGATTTTATCAGCAAGCCGTTTGATAACCTGGAACTTCTGCTGAAAATACGGTCGCTCCTGAAATTGAAGGCGCTTCAGGAAGAGCTTGACCACTCGGAAAACATTATTCTCACTCTTGCTGTTGCGATGGAGGCACGGGACCCCTACACGAAAGGACACTCGACAAGGGTGAGCAAACTCTCCGTGGATTTTACCGCCTTTCTTGGCCTGTCTGAAAAAGAACGGGAAGAGATGAAAAAGGCTGGGATCCTCCATGATATCGGTAAGATATGCCTCAGCCAGTCCATCCTCCGCAAGCCCGGCCCGTTAACCACAGACGAGCAGGAAATGATTAAAACTCATGCTCTTCTTGGCGAAGATTTATGCAGGCCGCTGGTCTCGATGAGAAGAATCCTGCCGGCCATCCGGCACCACCATGAGCGATGGGATGGGAAAGGGTTTCCTGACGGACTTGCAGGACAGAACATCCCTATTATGGCCCGCATCCTCTCGATCGTGGATTCTTTTGATGCTATGGTATCTGTTCGGCCGTACCGGGACCGAAAGTCTGTGAAGGCTGCGCTTGCGATGATGAAAGGGGAGCAGGAGCGGGGACAATGGGATGCGGAGTTGCTCGGATATTTTCTCAACATGATGTCCCCTCTGGTCGAAAAAGGATATAAGGTAGATGCTTAGGGTAGCAATCGCAGGCGGCAATATCGGCGCAAGCGCTCTTATTTCTCTCCTTAAGGGAGATGCAAATACAGAAATCATTGGAATCTACGAGAAAAAATCCGACGCGCCGGGCGTTATCCTCGCAAAAAAGTGGAATATACCCGTCTTTGATGATATACGATTACTCTGCTCTGAAAATCCTGAAATGGTTATTAACGTCTCCGGTGACGTTCATGTCAGCAGTGACATTCGCCTGGTCTCGGGCAATAAAATAGAAGTTATCGAAGGAATAGGAGCACGATTCCTCTGGGAGATCATCGAGAAACAGAAAAGAGCGAAAATAGAAGCATTCAAGACCATAGAAAACCAACGGGTCATTTTCAGTCTTCTTTCCAAAATTACCACAATAGAGCAGTTGCCTGATTTCTTTGAACTCCTTCTCGAAAAGGCCCTTGCTCTCGTGGAAGCCCCTGCAGGTAGTATCGCACTCCTTGAACATGACGAAATCAACTTTATTGCCTCGAGGGGTCTGAGTAAAAAATTCGATGCGCATGCAGCCTGGAGCCCGGTGTCAGGCGGTATTGCCGATGTAATACTGAGGAATAAAGAGATCCTGTCGGTTAATGATACCCTTACGTCAGACTTTACAAAAACCAATCCAGCACTTATCGGGGAAAAAATACGGGCGCTGCTTGCATGTCCTGTTGTCCTTCAGGATTCCGTATCCGGAATCCTTTTCATCAATGACTTTAAACCAAGGCTGTTCACTGAAAGACAGAAGGCGTCCTTAAATCTTTTATCTGGTCTGATAGGTATTTGTCTTGACAGAGTTACACTGCTCGGGAAGATCGAAACTCTGAATCTGCAGTCCCTGCAGTTAATGCAGGTGATTGAGAGCAAGACCAGGGAGATTGAGGAGCTCAAGGAGAGTCTTGAGAAAAAGGTGTCTGTAAGAACTGAAGGGCTCGAAAAGATCAACAGGGAACTTGAATACGCAAATCAGCTCAAGGGCAGGTTCATCGCCAATATGAGCCATGAACTGCGCACCCCCCTCAATTCAATCATAGGGTTTTCGGACGTTCTCCTTGACCGGACCTTCGGTGAACTCTCGGACAATCAGGAACGGTATATCAAGAATATTTACACCTCGGGAAAGCATCTGCTGGAACTCATCAACAATATTCTCGATATCGCCAAGATAGAGTCCGGAAAATATGAAATGGTATACGAAACATTCCTGGTCGATGATGTGATCAGTGAGGTTATCAATACCATGAAGCCTCTTGTTGAAAATAAATTTATCGACATTGTCACTGCAGTCGGGGAAAACATCAATTCGGTGACTGCGGACAGGGTAAAACTGAAGCAGATCCTCTATAACCTCCTTTCCAATGCTATAAAATTTACACCGGAAGGGGGCATGGTGAAGGTATCCGTCGCACGGGAAGAGAATCCTGAAAGATACTATCTCACTCCGAAGTCTGGGCTCGAGTTCATACGGTTCGCTGTGCAGGATACCGGCATCGGCATAAGTCCTGAAGACAGTGAGAGGATCTTCGATGAATTTGAACAGGCAAGTTCCTCCTACGGAAAACAATATGGCGGTGTGGGACTGGGCCTTGCTCTCACCAAGAAACTCGTTGAACTCCACGGGGGGATGATAACGGTAGAGAGCACTGTTGGGGAAGGGAGCACATTTACCTTCCTCATACCCGTTACATCACCTGTTACGGAGACGGCTGCCCCTGAACCTCTCAAAGCTGTGAGCCTCACGTTCCCATGGATGAAAGAAGAGGCGCCTCTCATCCTGGTTGTTGAGGATGACCTTGCGACCACAGAGCTTCTTACCCTTCATCTTACGCAGGCCGGATATAAAGTAGCGCATGCATTCAATGGCCAGGAGGCGATTGAGAAGGCAAAAGCCCTTCAGCCCTTTGCAGTAACACTCGATGTCCTGCTGCCGAAAAAGGATGGATGGGAGGTCTTACAGGAACTGAAGATTGACAAGCAGACAGCAGACATACCGGTAATCATCCATTCCATTGTTGACAATAAAGATCTTGCCTTTGCCCTTGGAGCGGCTGATTATCTGATGAAACCGCTCGATAAAGAGGCCCTCATCGGAAAACTTGAGGAGATCTCTGTTTCCAAAGGGAAGAAAGTCCTGCCGGTCTCTGTCCTCATCATAGAATCTGAAGATGAAGTTACACAGAATTTTAAGGAAATTTTTGAATCACAGGGTTTTCTCATTTATACCGCATCAACCGGGAAGCGTGGGATCGAGCTTGCCACGGTATTAAGGCCGGGAGTCATACTGCTGAATTTTAGTATGCCAGATATGCTCGGATTTGATGTGATCAGAGAAATAAAGGAAAATCCATCCACGAAGAACATCCCCATATTCATCCTTACAGAAAGAGATATTTCTGTCGACGACAGAATATCGCTTGTGGGGAAGATTGAGCGCATCGTCCAGAAATATTCATTTGATACGAAAGAGTTGATAGACCACATCAAGGAACTTGAAATCCTCTATCCGAGAAGGGCCGGGCTTATCGACGACCTCACAGGGGTGTTCAGTCACCGGTATTTTCAGATTCGCCTTGCCCAGGAGGTTGAGCGGGCAACAAGATACAAACTGCCCTTAAACTTCCTGCTTCTCGACCTGGACTTTTTTGATCAATACGTAAAGAATCACGGTGATTATTATGGCAATATGACGCTGAAAAAAGTTGCTGAACTCCTGAGAAAAAATATACGGGGTTCTGATATCGTTGTTCGCTATGGCGGGGATTCGTTTGGAATTATTCTCCCCAATACGGTTATCACTGCTGCACTCTCGATGAGCAACAGATTTAATGCGATTATTAAGAACTATCCGTTCATCTATGAAAATTCCCAGCCGAAAGGGCATATTACCGCCAGTATTGGGTTGACATTCCTTGACGGACAGACAACGGAAGAATTCATCCTCTGTGCCGAGAAGGCCCTTGCCCGGGCTTTTACCAAGGGAGGAGACAGGGTGGAGGTCTACTCCAAGGAACAGTATGAGCCAGAAGAGGTCAAGCAGTACTGAGTCCTTCTACGATACCTTTGCAAGCCCCATCGGGACCCTGTATCTTATCTGTGCTGGGAAAACCCTCTGTGGGATCGATTTTCAGAAACCTGCCGGGGTGCTCCGCAAAGGGAAAGCCCCCCTTCTGCTGAAAAAGGAACTGAAAGAATATTTTGAAAGCGGCCAAGAGGAGTTCACCCAAAAGATAGTGTTCATGAGCGGGACTGAATTCGAAAAGACGGTCTGGCATGCGCTCAGGGAGATCCCCTATGGAGAGACACGGACATATAAATGGCTTGCTGAAAAGATCGGAAAGCCGAATGCTTCCAGGGCGGTCGGTCAGGCACTCAGCCGTAACCCGTTACCTATTATTGTCCCATGCCATCGTATTATTGAATCGGATGGTTCCCTCGGCGGATATTCCGGCGGAATTGATATCAAGAGGCGGTTGTTGGATATTGAGTACTATATAAAATTGTCGAAGCAGGCCCCTCACTAAAAATTTTTATAGTGTAGCCAACAGTGCAGATATTGTTCGTAAAATTATTTAAATCGATGATTTGATTGAAATATCTATCATCGCTCTCTGTATAAAATTTTTCATGAAACCATCGGTGAAAGGTACACTATAGTATCGAAAAATAATTTTTCTCGTAACATCTGCACTGTTTATACTAACTCACAATGGTCATAAAATGACGGCAGATATTGTATCTGAGCAGATTTGAATTCTGTAAAAGACGGAATTCACCTCGGAGGGCCCGATGGATATCGGGACCGAGAATGAGCGAAAATACTGTATCTGCCGGTATATATAATGTATGAATAAAGCAGGTTAAATAGAAAGGAATATCTATGAGCGAAATTGTCGTCTTCATAACTGCTTCGAAAGAAGAGGAGGCGGTGAAAATCGCACACGCACTTGTTGAGGCGAGGCTTGCCGGATGCGTGAATTGTGTAAAAAATATCCGTTCCATCTATAGCTGGGAGGGCAGGATAGAGGATGAAAAAGAAGTCCTTATGATCGCAAAGACACAAAAAAAACTTTTCAAACCGCTGCAGGAAAAGGTGAAAGAACTCCACAGTTATTCGGTGCCTGAGATTATTGCTGTGCCGGTTGCTGAAGGTTCTGCGGATTATCTGAAGTGGCTTAGGGATGTAACAGGTTGATACGATTGTGATAAAAGCGGGTTTCTATCAATTCAATCCGGTTTTCGGGCAGAGAGAGGAGAATATCAAAAAGGTCTTCTCTGTTCTGCATGATGCTGATCTCCATCTCCTTGTCCTCCCGGAATTTTTCGCTACTGGCTACCAGTTCATATCACAGGAAGAGGTGGCAGGCCTTTCAGAAAAAATTCCTGAAGGATATACGACCGAAAGCCTTGTAAATCTTTCACGGGAAAAGAATATGTATATTGTTGCAGGTCTTCCGGAAAGAGATGGAGACAGGTTTTTTAACAGCGCTGTCCTCGTGGGCCCTGAAGGATTCATCGGGTCATACCGTAAAACTCACCTCTTTTTTGAAGAGAAATATTATTTCAGTGCCGGGGACACAGGGTTTCGCGTCTGGGATACCGGGATAGGTCGTATCGGTATCATGATCTGCTTTGACTGGTTTTTCCCTGAATCGATGAGAGAACTTTCACTGATGGGTGCTGACGTTGTTGCGCATCCTGCAAATCTTGTGCTGCCCTATTGCCCTCAGGCAATGCCCATCCGGTGTCTGGAAAACCGTGCCTACGCGATAACGGCGAACCGTATCGGGGAAGAGAAGAGGAAAGAAGGACAGACGTTACAATTTATCGGCCAAAGCCTTATCGTTTCTCCGGAAGGAAACGTTCTGATCAGTGCTCATGCACAAGAAGAAACTCTCATGATAACCGAAATAGACCCTGAAAAGGCGAGGAATAAGGCATTGAATCCTCTGAACAACCTCTTCACCGACCGGAGACCTGAGATGTATAGAGACCTGACAAAACCAAAACCTTGAAGATACCACCCTGGCCAGGCACAATCTCTGAAGCGAAAGCTGCCCAGGTTGCTCTCCGGGATAAAGTCAGGATCGTTCCCCTGAGAAAGAAAACCCGATATATTGCTGCTGTTGACGCGGCTTTTGCCGGTGAACGGATCATCGGTGCAGCTTGTCTCTACCGCTATCCTGAGATAACTCTTGTTGAAGAAACGCATGCAGAGATGAGAAATCTGTTTCCGTATGTGCCTGGATTGCTCACTTTCAGAGAAGGCCCTGTCATCACAAAAGTCATCGGGCAATTAACCATCAATCCTGATGTTATTCTTTTTGACGGACAGGGTATTGCGCACCCGATCAGCATGGGTATTGCATCTCACATGGGAGTTATCCTTGATCTGCCGGCTATAGGATGTGCAAAATCGCGACTAATTGGGGATTACAAAGAACCAAAATTACGGCGGGGTTCGTGGTCACCCCTTCTCTATAATGATACTGTTGTTGGTGCGGTGCTAAGAACAAGAGATAATGTTAAACCTATTTTTGTTTCGCCCGGCCACAGAATTGACTTGAAATCGTCAATAGACATTGTCCTCACTTGCATCAGTAAATACAGAATCCCCGAACCTTTACGGAGAGCAGATTTCCTATCAAAGAGAATCAAAAGGGAAAAAGAACCCCACTTTAGTAAAGGGGGGTAAGGGGGGATTTTTTAGAACAAATGAAGATATGTGTCTTTCGTATTTAAGTTGAAGAAACACTGGATTCCCTGGTCAAGCCAGGGAATGACATTCTTAAGTGCCTGTTTTTTGTCATTCCCGCTTGTCGGGAATCTTTCTTGGGGTTTTGCGTATCATTTCTGGGTTGACAGATAAAAAGAAGGATGCTGGACAAGCCAGCATGACGTTATATGAATCTTTCAGCGAGAATCATGGGATTGCGGTCAACAAGTCAGATGAAGGGCAGCGATGACTTTCTTATCCTTTTGAAGCGTATGAAACAATTCGACTGCTTTTCCCGTCCGTTCAACATGAACGCGGATGCCCCTTGACTCAAGATGCGCTTCGGTTTCTTTCGGGACTTTCATTACCCCGAGAGCGCCGGTTCCTATGATGACAGACTCCGGATTGGCAGCGATCACATCTATTAAATCTTCAACATGCAGGTTATGGCCTTCTTTCCGCCACCATGAGGCATTAACATGGTCAGGATAGATGATGACATCTGATGTGTAGATTTGGCCGTCAATGACAATCTTCCCCCAGGAATAATGCTCTATCTTCATTTCACGTCCATCCTTTGATATGTTATTCTATAATGTACCACACGGGAGTGTATAGGGCTCTGGTGTCTCTCCCGGACTTCAAATCCGGTGTTGCCTGTTACAAACGGGCAGGGTGGGTTCGATTCCCACACGCTCCCGCCA
>JAGSYM010000200.1 GCA_018262395.1 Nitrospirota bacterium
CGGTGATCCGATCGGCACGGAATTTGGGAAGACCATTGATGAGATTAACTTTGGAGTCGGCACTGACCAGGCAATGAACAACCTTGCTCACCGGGTAGATTGTCCTGACCTCCAATTTTTTGTCGTCTCCGTCATTATCCAGCGGGAAACAGGCGGAAACCTTGCTGAAATACTGGAGAAGATCGCCTCGCTCGTGCGTGAGCGCTTTAAACTGTATGGAAAGATACGGAGCCTGGCTGCGGAGGGAAAGCTTTCGGCTATCATTCTGGTCGCACTCCCTCCAGTGATGGCGCTTTATTTCTTTCTTATTCAGCCGGAATATATAGGCCTTTTATTCAAGGACCCCATTGGCATTGCCATGGTTGTCGGGGCATCGATTGCGATGTTCTTTGGCTCTTACGTCATGAAGAAAATGATTGAGATCAGAGTGTAAAAGGAGAAAATGATGAACACAGCAGTGATCATATCCATTTCAATGTTTATAAGTGTCGTTCTTCTTCTTACCGGTATACTTTCTTATTACGATGTCCGGAGAAGAAGAAGAGAGATTGTCGACAAAATAAAAGGCGCTGAGGAAAGGCTCAGCCTGGATAGTGGTAATGAATATAGCACGAGCGAAAGGAAGGCTCACAAGGGATATTTTAGTCGGTTTATCAGTTCGCTCGGACATCGAATAAAGTCACAGGATGAAGAAGCAATCTCAGGGCTTCGCATGAAACTGACACAGGCCGGCTACCGGAAGCAGGGCGCCTCCCTTTTCTTTTTAGGTTACAAGGTGTTTTTTGCCGCTTTGCTGGCAGCGGCCTTTTTTCTTGCAAAGGTATTTTTCATTAAGTCAATCCAACCTGGTTCCTTAATGACTGTCACTGTTTTGCTCGGCGTTGTGGGCTTTTATCTGCCCAACCTCTGGCTCAAAATAAAGACCAGCACGAGGCAGGAAAAAATTCTGGAGGGTTTCCCGGACGCCCTTGATCTTATGGTTGTTTGCGTTGAGGCGGGGTTGGGGCTGGATGCGGCAATAAACCGTGTCGGCGAAGAAATGAAATTGAGAAATGCTCTGGTAAGTGAGGAGTTCAGGCTGCTGGGACTGGAACTGAGGGCAGGCAAGCTCAGGCGGGAGGCTCTGCATAACCTCGGTCTCAGAACAGGGCTGGAAGAAGTAAAGAGCCTGATGACGCTTCTTGTACAGACAGACAAGTTCGGCACCAGCATTGCTCAGGCTTTAAGAGTCCATTCCGATTCGATGAGGACCAAGAGATATCAAAGGGCCGAAGAAATGGCAGCGAAATTGCCAGTCAAGCTGGTTTTCCCCCTGATCCTTTTCATTTTTCCTGCCCTTTTTGTTGTTATCGTAGGCCCGGCAGCGATAAAGATCTTTCGAGTTCTCTTGCCTGCCTTGGGATGAGGAACGTGCAGCCCGAACACCTTCAGATATTCTGACGATACATGCAAGGACAGCTCTCTACGGACAGGGGACGCAAACCTGCTGAATTTTTGGTCCCCTCACTTGCGGGTACGATTTTTTCTCTTCTGTTCGTGATACTTTCTCTCGCAATCCCTGAGAAATTGCTCATAGATTGTGATACGGGTTTTCACATAAGGGCCGGAGAGTTTATTCTGAAGCATCTTACCGTTCCCAAACATGACATTTTTTCCTTTATAGCTCCGCCTCCCCGCTGGATAGCCTTTGAGTGGCTTTCAGAAGTTATTATGGCAATCACGCACCGTCTTATGGGACTCACCGGTATTGTAATTTTGTTTTCCTTCCTGATATCCCTGGCCTATTATCTCCTGTTCAAGGTCATCCAGAGACAGAGCGGAAATATTGTCATTGCTGTAGTGATTGCTTTGCTTGCGATAGTTGCCTCGTCAATACACTGGCTGGCAAGGCCGCATATCTTTTCATTGCTCCTTGTCATTATCTGGTATTATCTCCTTGATCTGTATCAATACAAGGGAAAAAATTATCTTTTTCTTTTTCCTCCGCTGATGCTTCTCTGGGTGAACCTTCACGGGGCTTTCTTTCTGGGGTTCTTTCTCGGGGGCATTTACTTCCTGGGAAATTTGTTGAAATTTTTTTTCTCAGAGGGGCCGGAACGGCCATCGTATGGCAGGAAGTCAAAAATGCTTTTCTTTGCATTGGCTATTTCCCTGCTGGTTTCACTGATCAACCCAAATGGATACAGAAATTTATTATTGCCCTTCGAATTGTTGTCGAGCAAATTTATCATGGACCATATCAGTGAGTTTCTCTCTCCCAATTTCCACGAACGCAGTCTGCTCCCTTTCGAAATACTTCTCCTCTTTACACTCCTGATTCTTGCAATTTCAAAAAAAAAGCTGAACATTATAGAGCTTGCGTTAATGGTGCTGTTAACCAATATGTCTCTTTATTCAGTGAGAAATATCCCGCTCTTTGCGGTAGTCGTGTCTCCAATACTGGCGCGGCAGAGTGAGCATGCCCTGGCCGGACAGACAGGAAAGTTTGCTGGTTTTCTGCGGGAAAGGCACAAAAACATTTCTCCGGTGGATATGTCTGCTCGGGGTTATCTTTGGCTAGTGCTGCCGGTTGTCTTTGTTCTGGGCCTGGCGATGAGCGGACGCATTGACTACCATTTTGATGAAAAGATAAAGCCTGCGGCTGCGGTCGAGTTCCTGAAGAAGGAATCTGTTCAGGGCAATATGTACAATGAGTATGAATTTGGCGATTATTTTATTTACAGCGCGTATCCCCAATACAGAGTATTTATTGACGGGAGAGCCGATATGTATGGCGTTGAGCGGATGAAAGAATATTATAAAGTAAATCAGCTTAAACCGGGATGGGAGAAAATACTGGATAAGTATGATGTCAATTTCATTGTTTTCAATACTGACGCGATATTGTCGAGGTTTCTGCTGGAGAATAATACGTGGAGGCTTATTTACTCAGATAAAGTAGCAAACATCTTCGTGAAAAATGTCCCTCTAAATCATCAGCTAATTGAAAAATATAATAATGTTAAGCCGGCAGTTATTGAGGACGATAAAGACGATTCTATATGAATTATATAAATCTCGCGTTTACTCAACTATCATGAATGCCGGATCATCTCGAATATCCCGGGTTTTGTGCTTTGATTTCATAAATGAAAGTGACTGAAATGAATGCCGATGGATACAGCTGAATTCAAATCTCACGCAGAGTTAGAGGACGATCACTGGTGGTTCAAGGCCAGAAGGGAAATTATTCTGGACCAGCTGATGAAAATTCTTCCGCCGGGCAAAGATAAGGTCATTGCCGAAATAGGCTGTGGGACAGGTGGTAATCTTAAGCTTCTCAATGAACATTACCTGGTCCTCGGCGTTGACATCGCGCCAGATGCCGTGGAGTATGCAAAGGCGCGGGTAAGCTGCGACATATTTTTTGGTGATTTTCGTGATGCCCTGAAAAACAGGTGGCAACAGTTGGATGCCGTCATACTAGCGGATGTTTTAGAACATGTTGAAGATGACAGAAACTTTCTTCATGATATTATTTCATGTCTTAAAGAAGATGCTTTCATCTTGATAACTGTTCCTGCTCATTCATTCCTGTGGAGCAACCATGATGTCATCCTGGGCCATCAAAGGCGTTATTCTAAAAAAAGCCTTCGCTCTCTCTGGGAAATGTGTCCGGTAAGAGAAATCACCTTTTCTCCCTTTAATTTCTTTTTGTTTCCTGTTATTTTAGTTTTCAGAATGTTGAGAGC
>JAGSYM010000201.1 GCA_018262395.1 Nitrospirota bacterium
TCAAATTCCTCGCTCTTTTGGAGTGTTCAATATACAATAAATAAGGAAATAATTTATCACTGGAGATTCTATGTGTGAGTTTTGCACTAAGCACGGTGAAGGGAAAAAATGGTATGAAAACATGAAGAACTATACCGAGGAGGTGTTCCACCAGGTAAACTCGGAAGATCATTTGAAGAATTATCTGTCTCAATTTTACCATTCTCTGACCGTTGACGTTCAGCATGCATATACATGGAGAAAGCGTCTCCCGCGTATTTATCGTCTCCTTGTCTATCCGCTCATCACGAGACGTTTGAAGAAAACGCATTTTGGACAGATCGTGCCGATTGAGGACATAGAGCATCTCCTCAGTAATTTTTCTACACTGGTGAGACTTCCCTGCATATGCCGCAAAGCCTCAACAGGAGAAAACAAGAGGTTTTGCTTCGGCATCGGCATGGATCTGACGCCCATATTTCGTGATGTCCCAGATTTCCGGGACTTTGACAGGATGAGCGCAGAAGAGGCAAAAACGTTCATACGACAGCTTGATGCTGAGGGCCAGACGCACAGTCTCTGGACATTCAATACTCCGTTTATTGCGGCTCTCTGCAACTGTGACAGGGATTGCATGGCGTACCGGTTCCAGGTGAAAATGCAGCTTGGCAAGCTGATGTGGAAAGGTGAATATCTTGCATCTATTGATCCTTCAGCGTGTGACGGCTGCAGGGAATGTATGAAGCGGTGTTATTTTGGTGCAATCAGCTATGACCGGCAAAATATGAAATGTTCGGTAAAGCCTGAGAACTGTTACGGATGCGGTATATGCAGGGCGGTCTGCAAGCATGATGCAGTCTGTTTGGTTGACAGAATGAGTATCCTCACTTTTGCGCACGCCTGGTAAGGAGTCATGAACTGAAATCATATTTGATGCTTATATTTTTCGTTTATGTGTTGAAAGAAGGGTTTGAATACCTTCTCCGGTATCTGAACTTCAGGCATATGAAGAAGTTCGGTTTGACCGTACCTTCTGTTCTTGAGGGAAAGATCGACGTTGACCTGCTCAAAAAGACCCAGGCATATGAAACGGAAAAGACCCGCTTTGGTTTCGTATCCTCATTATTCGGCAATATCGTCACCATCATATTCATCTTCGGGGGCCTTTTGAATATCTATAACTCATGGGTTGCATCATGGCAGATGCCGTTTATCGTATCCGGACTCCTGTTTTTCCTTATCCTCAGTTATGCGAATACCGTCATTTCAATACCGTTCAGCCTGTACAGTACATTCAAAATAGAGAATAAATACGGTTTTAATACCATGACACCGACATTATGGCTCAAAGACTTTTTCAAATCGCTCATCCTCTCGACGATCATCACCGGTATTCTGGTATCTGTGGGATTGTGGATCGTCCAATCAAGTCCGGGTGCTTGGTGGATCTGGATCTGGGGATTTTTTCTGGTCTTCAGTCTCTTTATGATGTATATTTCACCCTATGTCATTGAACCTCTTTTCAATAAATTTACCCCGATTGAGGAACAGGTGCTGGTGGAACAGATCAAACAGATGATTCACAAGGTTGGCATTACGGTGAGCAGGGTTTTCAGAATGGATGCCTCAAAGAGGAGTCGCCACACCAATGCATATTTTTCCGGGATCGGCAGGGTTAAGAGAATAATTCTCTACGACACCCTTCTTGAGACCATGAATCATGATGAGATACTTGCTGTGCTCGCTCACGAGGCTGGTCACTGGAAGCGAAAGCATATTCTTAAAATGATCGTCGCTACTGAACTCCTCTCATTTTTCATTCTGTATGGTGTTTTCCGGATCCTCCGGACAGATTTTCTGACAGATCTCTTCCATGTTCAGAACGGAACATTCTTTGCAAAAATTGTTATCCTGGGATTCCTCGGGGGCATTGTCTCTCTGCTGTTTATCCCTTTCAACAGCTCTATATCAAGGCGGTTCGAGAGGGAAGCAGACAGGTTTGCTTTTTCTTTGTCGGGGAATAATGAGTCCATGATCAGTGCGCTCATTAAGCTTTCAAAAGATAACCTCTCAAACCTCCATCCTCATCCCCTCTATGCTGCATTCTATTATTCTCATCCTCCGGTGGTCCAGCGCATCGAGCATATACAGAATTTGAAACGTGAAGAATAACAGCAAATATCGTACAATCACCTGATAGTGACACTATGATGGAGGTATTATAAGACGTGCCTATGACTCACAACAGATGGCCGGGATTCATCCTCTTAATCCTGACCTTTTCTTTTATTACGACTGTTTTCCATTGCCCTGTTTTTGCTGAACCCCAGAAAAATTTTCTCTGGAAGGCACAATCAAAAACCAATACTGTTTATCTCCTCGGGTCCGTGCATTTCATGAAGAAAGATGTCTATCCGCTCAGTAAGAGGATTGAAGAATCATTTGATGTATCTGATGTCGTAGTGGTTGAGGCGGACGTCAATAACATGGGACAGATTGACGTAATGGAATTGGCGGGTACTGCCCTGTACCCGGAGAATGACTCTCTGGGAAACCATGTCTCAAAAGACACCTATGAGCTTGTCAAAAAGGAACTTGGAGATGCAGGTGTTCCATTATTGCTTATTGATAAGCAGAAGCCATGGTTCCTTGCTTTGACCATCACGTCACTGAAATTCCTGCAGCTGGGGTTTGATCCGTCATATGGAATAGATGCATACTTCCTCAGAAAAGCCTCGGGCACAAAGAGTGTCCAGGAACTCGAGAGTGTTGATTTTCAAATGAAGCTGCTGTCAGGTTTTTCTGATAAGGAACAGGAAGCATTCTTGGTATATACACTGCGGGATCTCGCGCTGCTCGACAAGGAATTGGATAAACTCATGCGAGCATGGGAAACTGGTGATACAAACACCATGGAATCAATAGCCATGAAGAGCGTATCAAAAGATAAAGATATGCTTTCGGTATACGAAAAACTCATTTTTGATCGAAACAGAAATATGGTGTCAAAAATCGAAGACTTTTTGAAAACAAAAAAGACCTATTTTGTTATCGTAGGAGCCGGACATCTTATAGGGAATCAAGGGATAATCGCTCTGCTCAGACAGAAGGGTTACCTTGTGGAACAGTTATAGGAATGAGTTCTGTGGAGGTGGTCCATTTCATCGATAATCATTGATGGATACAACATAATCGGTATCTACCACAAAGATCTCAGGAACGAGCGGGAGACACTGATCGATTCCCTCATCGAGTACCGGAAAAGAAAAGGGCATGATATTACCGTTGTCTTTGACGGCTGGAAGACAGGCGAAGGGCAGGAGCACCAGTCGGTCATCGGCGGGGTACGAGTGGTCTATTCCAGAATCGGAGAAAAGGCAGATGCTGTCATAAAGCGCATTATTTCCTCCGTCAAACAGCAATGGATTGTTGTGTCATCAGACAGGGATATCGCCAATTATGCATGGGCTTCGGGTTCGATCCCGGCAAAGGCGGAAGATTTTCTCCGGTCACTGGAGAGAACAGAGATTTCGTTCAGTAATAGTCAACAGGACGACGATGAAGATATCGGTCCTCAGAGAAAAGGGAACCCGAGAAAGCTGTCCAAAAAAGATAAAGCTATCGCGAGGGCCTTAAGCAAGCTCTGATGGTGAGAATATGCAATGCAGTTGCCAGACAGCGGCCGGCTGACACAGTAACCTTGATTTTCCTTGCATTCCTTCTTTTCTTAACCGGTATTTTCTAT
>JAGSYM010000202.1 GCA_018262395.1 Nitrospirota bacterium
GTACGTCATCTTTGGAATGAAATTCATGGAACAGTCTGTATTATCTCCCGTCGTTAACTTCACCAGCCTGTTCTCCTTGAGCAGCCGCCTGTAAAGTTTTGTCCCGCGCGGCGCATTCAGAAGACCTACCATCGCTGTCGCAATCCTGCTCTCCTGGATAAACCCTATCATCTTCTCAAAGATCGATGCGGGATCCTTATCAAAGCCAATGATAAAACCAGCCTGCACTTCCATCCCAAAACTCTGTATCTTCCTGACGCTTGCTATCAGGTCACGGTTTTTATTCGGAATCTTCGCGCATTCCTGCAGACTTTCCTCATTCGGCGACTCAATGCCGACAAAGACCGTGTCAAATTCAGCCTGAACCATCATTCTCATGAGGTCTTCGTCGTCAGCAAGATTGATAGAGGCCTCGGTCAGGAAGGAAAAGGGATATTTCCTCATTTCCATCCACCGGCTGATCGATGGCAATATCTCTGCCTTCAGCTTCGTCTTGTTCCCGATAAAGTTGTCGTCAACAAAAAATACCCCGCCTCTCCATCCGAGGGTATAGAGCTTCTCCAGCTCTGCGATCACCTGCCCGCTCGTCTTTGTTCTGGGGGACCGGCCGAAGAGTGAAGTGATATTGCAGAATTCGCAATCAAAGGGACACCCTCTCGAATACTGGATGTTCATGGAAGCATAGTGCCTGAAGTTTATAAGGTCCCAGGAGGGGATAGGGGTAGTTGTCACATCAGCCCATGAGTTTTCAGATGTATAGAGATGACGGACCCGTCCTCCCTGTAAATCCTTGAGAAAAAGCGGAAAGGTAATCTCTGCCTCATTGAGTATTAGATGGTCAACATCGTCAAACTCTTCGTGGTACTGAGTAAAGAGCGGGCCACCTGCCACAATTTTCACGCCGATCGCCTTGCACCTGTCCACCACCGTCTTCACCGATTCCTTTTGGATTGACATAGCACTCAGAAAGATATAATCTGCCCAGCGGAGGTCCTCGTCCTTCAATTTTCTGACATTCATATCCACAAGTCTTTTGTCCCATTCGCTCGGGAGCATCGCGGCAACTGTCAGAAGCCCCAGAGGTGGATTCGCTGCTCTCTTCGAAATGAACTTGAGCGCATAGGTAAAACTCCAGAATGTGTCAGGGCATTCCGGATATACCAAAAGGATCTTCATGATAAAACTCCTTATCTGAAAACGGAAAGGTTCATAGAGGGATTGATGCTCATGTGCTTGCTGTCATTTTTCAATAAATGCACTTATATCATAGCACTTTTGGTGTTATTATATAACGGCGCTGTAAAGAAAGTTTTCCTTATGATCGTGATGAAATTGTTGGAAAAATTAGGTGACCTCTCCCTGTACTATATCAACCAGATCGGGAGAATGGGAATATTTCTTGTGTTGGTTTGTATCAATATCGTCAAACCGCCTTACTACAAGATTGCTTATGTCACACGGCAGATTTATCTTATCGGATCCCTGTCAATATTCGTTATTTTTTTTACCGGTGTTTTCACAGGAATGGTTCTCGGGCTTCAGGGCTATAATACGCTTCGCAAATTCGGTGCGGAAGGATTCCTGGGATCGGCTGTTGCCCTGAGTCTCATCAGAGAACTGGGCCCTGTTCTGACTGCACTTATGGTAACAGGCCGGGCTGGTTCTGCTATCTGTGCCGAAATCGGAATCATGCGCAATTCAGAACAGATTGACGCACTTGAATGCATGGCGATAGACCCGCATAACTACATTATGGCACCAAGGTTCATTGCCGCAATTGTTTCAATGCCTCTGCTTACTGCTCTATTTGACGTTGTCGGCATTTTCGGCGGTTATTTGATAGGTGTAGTTCTCCTTGGGGCCAATGAAGGCGCTTACTTTCAGAGTATGTACAAGAATGTGGAATACAGCGATGTCTCCATGGGCTTTATAAAATCCATCTGCTTTGGTCTGCTTGTTGTTTGGATCTGCTCCGCCAAAGGGTATTTTGTCCACCTGGACAGAAAAGGCGGGTTCGGTGCAGAAGGTGTCAGTAGGGCAACGACGAATGCAGTCGTAATGTCGTCGGTCACCGTCCTTGTATTCGACTATTTTATAACATCAATACTCCTTTGAACATGGAACCTCTTATACAGTTAATAGATGTGCGGAAAAAATTTGGCAGACAGGAGGTCCTGAAAGGGGTTAATCTCGCTGTCTATGAGAGGAAAACAACGGTTATCGTGGGTGAGAGTGGCGAAGGCAAGAGCCTGATCCTGAAACACATCCTGGGACTCATGAAACCAGACAGCGGAAAGGTTCTCGTATTTGGAAAAGATATGAATAAAATCGGAAGAAAAGAATTAAAAAATATCCGGTCTCACTTCGGGGTCCTTTTTCAAAACGCTGCCCTTTTTGACTCCATGACCGTATTTGATAATGTTGCCCTGCCGTTGCGGGAGCGCACGAATGCTTCCGAAGAGGAGATACAAAAAATTGTGAATGAAAAACTGACCTTGATGGATATCGAGGGCAGCAATGAGAAATATCCCGCCCAGCTCAGCGGGGGGATGAGAAAACGTGTCGGTCTTGCACGAGCACTCGTTTTGAATCCGAAAATTGTTTTTTTCGATGAACCAACAACTGGGCTGGACGTCGCGAAAAGCAATGAAATATACCGCGTTTTCCATCGGACACAAACCAAGTTGGCATATACTTCTGTTATCGTCAGTCATGATGTTCCGAAAATATTCAAACTTGCCGATTACGTAGCATTGATCCATGACGGTATTATTCAGGACTGTCTGACACCGGAAGATTTTCAGACGTCAGAAAATCCGGTAATCAGGGATTTCGTTGAAAAGACCATGGGACTCATCTATGAAAGCGAACAGGTGGAGGGATAAACAATGAATCGACTGAGTATTGAAACAGCTGTCGGGATCTTCATTATCATTGGCCTTGCATGTATGGCGTATCTTGCGGTCAAACTGGGGGATGTGCATCTCTTTGGTTCTGAACAGTACGTGGTCAAAGCTCGTTTCGCAAACATTACGGGACTCAAAGAAGGGTCAACCGTTGAGATTGCGGGTGTGCCGATCGGTAAGGTCTCCAGAATTTCCCTCAACAATTATCAGGCGTTTGTTGAACTCCTTATTAATCCCGGCATAAAAATTCAGGAAGACGCTATCGCGAGCATCAGAACACAGGGTATAATCGGTGATAAGTATGTTAACATTTCCCCGGGCGGGGCAGAGGAATATGTTCAGCCAAACGGCCTGCTGACTGAAACTGAATCAGCAGTCGATATCGAGGAGTTAATCAGTAAATACATTTTTGAAAAGAAGGAAGACAAAAAGGAAGATAAATAGGATTATTATGGGAATGAGGACATCGCACCGTCTTCCGTACCATAGGGAGCATCATGCCGGATAATACCATACGTAATAATCTCTGCAAATTCAGCGAAGAGATACCTTTTTCTTTCCTTAATGAAGAGGACTTCGAAAAAATCGCCTGTTTTTTTGAATCTGTCACGTATCCTGCTCAAACGGTAATCTTTAAGGAAGGTGATCCGGCTGAGTTCATTGGATTTGTTCTTTCAGGAAAAATTGAGGTCAAGAAACAGACCGAATTTAAAGGCAATCAATTGATCATTGCCATTCTCACAAAAGGCGCTCTCGTCGGAGAGCTTTCGATCTTCGATGAGCATAAACGCTCAACAACCCATGAAGCTGT
>JAGSYM010000203.1 GCA_018262395.1 Nitrospirota bacterium
ATATCTAAATATTTGAGCAATATTTTACGATTTTGACCTGGATAGTCTTTTTGCGTCACCGGCAGGACGATAAGGAAACTATTTCCCAATGAAAAAGAGCACTGTGCACCGGGGCACTGAAATCCCGCGAGAAAGACGGAGAACTTTCCCTCATCCGCAGGTTCGGCCGATATTTTGGATATGTCACGACCACGGATTTATCCTCCTTGGTAACCAGGCCTTTATGGTGACCAGCCCCATCAGGAACCCGCCCAGATGGGCAAACCATGCCACCCCGCCACCGTCATGTAATCCTGAAGTGATCATTCCGTTGAGGAATTGCAGGATAGCCCAAAACCCGATTACGATCATGGCAGGTATTTTCACCGTTGTGATAAATATCCCCAGGAAAAGCAAAGTATGAACATTCGCGTGCGGGAAAAGCAGAATGTATGCACCGAGGATGCCAGAAACAGCACCGCTGGCTCCGATCATGGGAATGGTTGAAGCAGGGTTTGTGAGGGCATGGGAATATGCAGCGCAAACGCCACAAAAAAGATAAAAAATGACAAAACGCACATGACCGAGCCTGTCTTCGATGTTGTTCCCGAATATCCACAAATACAGCATATTTCCGCCAAGATGGAATAACCCGCCATGCATAAACATGGATGAGAAGACGGTCAGAGCCGGATGAATCGGCTGCCTCGATTCGAACGTGAGGAGGCTGTGTGGTATTGCTCCGTATGCGTACGTTACTGTCTTCATGCCGCCGTGAGAAGCGAGCTCGAAAAAAAATATGGCGATATTGATGATAATAATCCCGATTGTAATGGACGGAAACACATGGGTGGGATTGTCATCTTTATAAGGTATCATGTTGTAACGCCTTCATCTCCTTAATTTTACTATATTGCGGATAAAACGATACGGGCGAGAATCCTGATGTCAAAATGCGCATATATTTTCCTCATTTTATATTATGATTACGAAAACAGATCGTGCTTGCATTCTGAGGTGAGATATGCTATAAATTTACCGTCATAAATTATATGCATACCGAAATTATATGAATACCGACAGGGGGTTGTATGGATAAAAAACGGATAACAGTGCTTTTTCTATTTGTTGCCTTTTTGATTGTCCCCATCTGTGTTTATGCAGCTAAGAGCGCAGATGAAACGCAATTATGCCTTGCGTGCCATGGTGACAGGGCCCTTACTAAGAAGCTTATGAACAAGGAAATCCTTTCCCTCTATGTCAATAGCAGTGACTTCAGGCAGTCAGTTCATGCTAAGGGCGGGTGTACGGGCTGTCATTCTGATATATCCATGGACAATCATCCTGTGGTGAAAAAAATTAAAAGTAAGAAAGACTACTCACTGAGCAAATCAAAGCAATGTACCGTCTGTCATACTGATGCAGAATTGAGAAAAAGACTGCCGATTCACAGTTCTTTGGCTGCAAAGGGGACTTGTGTCGAGTGTCATGGCTTCCATTCCATCAAGAGTTCAGCAGTCCAGAAAACCGGTGTCCCGGAAAATCAGTACTGCATGACATGTCACAGCAGGCAGCTCGTCATGAAGATGAAGAGCGGCGAAACGCTGTCGGTTCTTGTCAACGAGTCGGCACTTAGAAAATCGGTACACGCCAAACTCAAATGTACCGAATGTCATTCCGGCTTTTCAATGACCCAGCACCCCATGCGAACTCACGACAGCAAAAGGACGTATTCATTGCAAATATCAAAGAATTGCTGGAAGTGCCATGAAAAAGCCTCTCAGGATTATGAAAGCAGTGTGCATCTGGACATGCTGAAAAGAGGCAACAGCAAAGCTCCTTCCTGTACTGACTGCCACGGCGATCATGCGGTCGTCAGCACCAAGAAATACAGGGATATCGGAATAACGTCATGCAACAAGTGCCATTCAGACATGAACAGTTCATACGAGGCAAGCATGCATGGCAAAGCCTGGAAGAAGGGTGACGAGAAAGCGCCAACCTGCGCTTCATGTCACAGTGCCCACAATGTTGAATCCACTCTGACGACGAAGATAAAAGAAGGCTGTCTGAAATGCCACAAAGAAGCTGCAAAAGCTCATACCAGCTGGCTTAAGAATCCACCCCTCACTTCGTCTTCTTTTGCAGAAGCCCATTTTGACGTAGTGTCCTGTGTTGCATGCCATTCTCCCGGGGCTGCGCGTGCAATCTACCTCAGTATCAATGACCGGAAGACCGGTGAGCCCCTCCCCGAAGAAGAAATTCTGAAGATATTAGAAACCGATTCAGAGGGTCTGATGCAGAAAATAGATACCAATGCGGATGGTAGTATTGACGCAAAAGAAATCTGGGACTTATTTGTATTACTTTACAAGAAGGGGACAACGACGGTCTTCATGGGCAAGATGGATGTGACAAAGGCAACAGAAGCTCATTTGATCGGCGGGAAGGCGGAAGCCACAAGGGACTGTGAAAAATGTCACCATCCAAACGCTGAATTCTTCAAGGATATCTTTCTTGTGATGAAAAAGGCTGATGGAAATACCAGGCTCCTGCAGGCAAAGCAGGACGTACTGAACTCGATTTATACGATAATTCCTGCACGGAAATTCTATGCACTTGGCAGCACGAGCATAACGCTCTTTGATATCGTCTTTGTTGTTGCATTGATCGGCGGTATCGCTGTGCCAATTGCTCATATAACGTTTAGAGTAATCACTTCGCCGCTGAGGTCTCTACGGAGAATGGGGAAGGGAGGTAAAAAATAATGACAAGAATATATCTTCATCCGTTACCGATCAGAATCTGGCACTGGGTGAACGCACTCGGTTTTATTATCCTGATCATCACAGGTGCACAAATCAGATATCCGAATTATTTTCAGCTGATGTCTTTTGAATGGGCGGTCAAGATCCATAGCTGGCTGGGATTCATTCTGCTGGCAAATTATTGCATTTGGCTTTTCTATTATCTCCTCACCCTCAAGATAAAGATATATATTCCGCCTCTTCATCATCCGATAGCATTTGCAAAGAAAGCCCTGCGACAGGCAAAGTTTTACGGGTTCGGCATCATGGTGGGGGATGAGAATCCGCATCATCCGATGCCTGACGACAAATTCAACCCTATGCAGCAAGTGTCGTACCTTATGATCATGGCAGCCCTCATCCCTGTTCAGATCATAACCGGACTTTTCCTGTGGGATCCGAACCTCTTCGGCCCTGCTGTTAATCTTATCGGCGGAATACAGATTGCAGATATGATTCATATCTTCCTCTGGATATTCTTCAGCGCGTTCATAATCGTCCATTTTTATCTTGCTACCCTCGGGCATACTCCCATGGCGCACATTATCGCGATGTTCAAGGGGTATGAAGAATTGCACGAAGAACACGGCCACGGGCATGATGAAGAGGGCCATGGACATGGCGGTGGCCCTGAACACGCCGAAGAACACGGACACAGCGCCTAACCTACACTAAATCTTCTCAAGAGAAAAGGGGTCCAAGCTTCAGGCTTGAACCCCTCTTTTAGCCCGAAAATACCATCAACCAAGATTTATCGCTGGCGTAAGCACGCTGATACAATAGTAAAGGTTTCATTGTAATGACTGTGCTTAGAATAGTCTACATCTTCTTAAACTGTACTGTATGATAGCGTGTCCGGTATCTTTCTTCATAATTGCAGACCGAGCGGAAGGATTCTATCCAACCTGGAATGACAGTCAATGTGATGGCATCACGATTCTGAAAGGTGCTTCCTCCCTCTGACGTATACAGGGGAGTTATAAAGATAAGCCGGACTTCTATTATTGATTTCATGAGAAAAAATGAGAGAAGAAGGGGCAGAGTTCCGCTTTAATCGCAGAACACCTACCGCTTAAACAAGTCTGTCTGCTGATATCGTTTAAGTCTTCCTCTTCTAAGTGTTTAGGAAGCATTCTTTCCAGAAAGAAAAAGTTAAAATCTTTTTAAAAAGTGGTATATTTAAACAAAAATCGACAAGCAATCTTTTGATGAGTTAGCCTTAATAAGGCACGAAATTACTGAAATGAGAAAATTGGAAACCGAACAAGAAAAAATCAAAGAGATTACTGAAGAAACTACTGCACGAGTAATAAAAGAAATAGCCAAGGCAGAAGGAATTCTTGCAGCTATAGGAGATGGGCTCACAGTTCTGGACAGGAGTTTTAAGGTTTTATATGAAAATCAGGTTGTTAGAGATATGATGGGAGATCATGTCGGTGAGTACTGCTATATGGCATACCCAAAAAGACAAGATATTTGCACTGGATGTCCCGTGGCTCTCACATTCGATGATGGCAAAGTTCACAGAGTACAAAGGAAAGGACAAGCTTATAAGGAAACGAGATATTTCGAGATTACCGCCTCTCCCTTGAAGGATTCAACAGGGAAAATCGTGGCAGGAATAGAAGTCGTTAGAGATATCACCGAGCGCAAGCTGACTGAGGAAGCGTTACGAACATCCGAAAATAAATATCGGATGTTGGTTGAGCATTCACTGCAGGGGATCTTAATCGCCTGTGATTCTCCTCTAAGCTTTGTTTTTGTCAACCAAGCATTGGCTGATATCTTTGGGTATACTAGTGATGAATTAATGTCACTTCCACCAAAAGAAATAAACAGCTTATTACACCCGGAGGATTCCTCGATTTTCTCTCAACGTTTCAGAGACCGATTGAAAGGAAAACAAGTACCACCTCGCTACGAAGGACGCATAATCCGTAAAGATGGGGCAGTGCGTTGGGTGGAAGTCTATAACACTCGTATAGAGTATAAAGGAAAACCTGCAGTGCAGAGTGCATTTATAGACATCACTGACCGCAAGCAGACGGAGGAGAAGCTGCAATGGAGTGAAGAACGATTCCGTGCTCTTACGGAGAACACCAGTGACTGGATTTGGGAAGTCGATCAATCTTTAGTTTTTACTTATACCAGTCCAAGAGTTAAGGATTTACTCGGATACGAGCCAAATGAAGT
>JAGSYM010000204.1 GCA_018262395.1 Nitrospirota bacterium
CACATATGGCTTATCCCGCAGCAGAGAGCTATCTGGTCATTTTCCGGGAAATGCTTCATCCCCTCGGACAATATCCTGATTGATTCCTCATATTTCCTCTGCATCTGTTTAAGACTTCCGAGGCCAAGATAGGACCTTTGATGCGGAGCATATGACAGTGATTTCTTATAGAGTCTCTCGGCAACTTCCTCTTTCCCGGGTATCGCTTCAATCGTTGTATAGTCTCCATGACTGAAGGTCATGGCGAGCCTCGAGAGAAAATCAGCATGAAATTCGTACAAGTCTTTCTTATCAACAAGCTGGACTGTATCTGCATATTGTGCGAGTCTGCTGTAGAATGCCGATCTGAGTCTCCGGCCAAATTCCAGAATCATGTCCTGAGATAAGCGTTGATCGGTCTCAAAATACATGATATCCTCTATCCTCTTAGACCAGATATCATCCCCAAGCTTTGTTTTTCTTTGCAAATCTTCATAAAGTGCTGTTCCGGGAAAGATATCAAGAATATAGAAAATTGTACTCAGGGGTTTGATCTCTTCGATCAGATCGATGGTTTCCTGGATGGTTTCAAGTGTTTCACCCGGATTACCATAAATGAAATAGGCACGAGACAGTATGCCGTACTTCGAAGTTAATGCAAATGCATTCATGATATCGGAAGTCTTAATATTCTTATTGAGGACATTTCTGATCTTATCTGAGCCGCTTTCCACGCCATAGCTAATCTGTATGCACCCTGCTTTCCTCATCCAGTAAAGCATCCCTTCACTTACAAAATTCACTCGTGAAATGGCGAACCAGGTAATCTTCAGCCCCTTTTCGATAATCTTCTGACATATCTCGATAACACGGTCCTCTCTCATAGTGAATGTATCGTCCGAGATATAGAAAAAGGAAATGCCTTTCTGATGGAGCTGTTCAAGCTGCTTAACAAAATATTCCGGTGAGTGGAACCTGACCTTCCGACCCCAGAACCGGGGTGATCCGCAAAATGTGCAATTGGAAGGACAGCCGCGCGAAGACGCAACATGGTGATACGTAAAGTGTTGTGAAGGAATGGGCAACTGGTCAATATCTTTAATGAATTCAGCCGGTTCGGTCTTATATGTCTTCTTCCCCCGCCGGTAGGCAATTCCCTGAAGGGTGGGTATTTCACTATTTTCCCCCTTCTCAAGATAATTCACGAGATTGAGAAAACTGTATTCCCCTTCACCAAGGATAATATAGTCGATTTCGTTACACTGGTTTAACAGGTGTTTCCACAGGAAAGTTGCGCCGATCCCGCCGAATACTATCTTTACGTGAGGAAGAATCTTTTTTGCAATCCTGGAGATGTCAATCCCGCCCCAGCGATTCGCGTGAACAATAGAAAAGCCGATTATATCAGGATTCTTTTCTCTGAGGTTTTCTTCAATCTCTTCGGGCCTTTTGTTTATGTCGTACCAGTTCACTATCTCGACATCGTACAAGTGCTCCTTCAACAGTGCGCCGACATAATAAAGCCCAATCGGTACAACGCTGATATCTTCGGCCTGAATCCTCTCATCAAGAAAGTATGGGTAAATGAGGAGTATCTTCACTGGATCATTCCCCGTTGGTTATTGATTTTTCTTAATTCTCATTATAGCAGTAAACTCATTGCACAATATTTTAAGATAGTGATGTCATGTGTGTGGGAAAAGATTCATTGAGACTGCGTATTTTCTCTCTCACTGTCTTTGGGATAGCGATGGGTTTTCTTGAAGCCGCTGTCGTTGTGTATCTCAGGGACTTATTCTATCCTGAAGGTTTTGCTTTTCCCCTCAAACCAATGTCTCTGCATGCACTTTCGACAGAATACCTTCGTGAGATTGCTACCATAGTGATGCTCCTGTGCGTAAGTATATTTGGAGGCAGGAATGCCTGCGAAAGGTTCTCGATATTTCTATACAGCTTTGGCATATGGGATATTTTCTATTATGTATGGTTAAAGGTTCTTCTCGACTGGCCTGCTTCGCTATTCACCTATGATATCCTTTTTCTCATACCTGTGGCATGGATTGCCCCTGTGCTTGCTCCTGTTATCTGTTCGATAACAATGATAGGAATTGCCGGGTGCATAATCTCTTTAACTCAGAATGGTTATGCTGTGGTAATCCGTCCGCATCAGCGCATTGTCTTTATTGCAGGCGTATTGCTTATCTTCATAACATTTATTTGGGATTTTTCCCGAATTATTCTTCATGGAGGGTTCATCGGTAAATTGTGGACCCTATCTGCTGATCCTGACTTTCAGAGAATTGTGGCGGAATATGTTCCAAATGCTTTTCAATGGCCGCTTTTTGCTGCTGGAGAAGGGCTCATTGTCTTTTCACTGGTATCTTTCTGTCGAAGCAGCGAGAAAGTTCGAACCTAATAAGAAAATAGCAACATCACTATAAGGCCATAAGAATCGCCACCATCTGGCGGCCTTCCATCTTAGGCTGTATTTCCACTTTTGCGATATCCGCCAGTTCCGACACCAACCTGTTCAGGACCTGCGCCCCCAGTTCCTGGCGACTCAATTCCCGCCCTTTAAAACGTATTGTCACTTTAACTTTATCCCCATGCTCAATAAATTTCCGAGCGCTGCGCTTCTTGAACTCGTAATCATGGGTATCGATCAACGGGCGCATCCTGATTTCCTTAAGGGTTTGCGTCGCCTGTTTTTTTCTGGACTTCTGAAGTTTCTTGGCATTATCGAACTTGAACTTCCGATAATCCATGATCTTACAGACCGGCGGGTCAGCATCGGGGCTGATTTCCACAAGGTCTAAATCTCGTTCCCCAGACAACTTCAAGGCAGATTCAATATCCATGATACCGATTTGCCCTTCGTCGGCAACGACTCGTATCTCTTTGGCTTTAATCAGCCTTATCTGGTTGTTTACGCGGGTAAGATCAGCGACCCTACCGGGCACTACTCGTCTTTGATTAGCTATCGTTTATTCCTCCTTTTAGCTTCATATTCTGTGCGGGTAGAAGCACCGAACGGCCTATTCTACGGACCCTGAAGACAGCAATATCCGCAAGTAACGCAAAACGTTAACAGGGAAAGGGTTTTCATCAGAATCTTATTAAAATCTTCTACGCTTCTGAGCCTTCGCTCTTGTTTTGCGTGCCTCTGCGCGTTTGCGTTTTTCTTTCACTGAAGGTTTTTCATAGAAACTTCTCGCCTTGATTTCTTTGAGCAGACCTTCATTCTGAACTTTGCGCTTCAGAATTTTAATAGCTTTTTCGATATCATTGCCGACTACTCTTATCTCTATGATAATTTATCTCCTGTCTCTTCCATACCCTGATCCCCTTCCTTGTCCAAACCCGCCTCTGCCTCCGCCGAAACCTCGTCCTTCCCTTGGCTGCTGGGGTCTTGCCTCATTAACGATCAAAGCACGTTCCATAAATTTTGTGCCGTTCAGCTGGTCTATAGCTTTTTTAGCATCCTCTGCCGATGACATTTCAACAAAGCCAAAACCCTTAGAACGCCCCGTGTCTGCATCAGTAATTATTTTTACCGATGCAACCTCTCCAATACTGGTGAAAAGATCTCGCAGAGATTCCTCTGTTGCATTGAACGCGATACTTCCTACATACAGTTTCTTACCCATAATTTAACCCCACTTGATAAAATAAAATTCCCTAACTCCTCAAAG
>JAGSYM010000205.1 GCA_018262395.1 Nitrospirota bacterium
CTCAAGGGAGGAGGTTGACCGGGCAAAATCGAATTCTTCTGCTTTTCTCATTCTTTCCTCTGCCCTTTTCATGGCAGCCTTCGCCCGCTCAACATCAATATCTTCAGATTTCTCAGCGCTGTCGGCAAGTACCATAACTCTCTCCGGACCGACTTCAGCATAACCCCAGTTCACAAAAATATATTTGATGGTATTGCCTTTTTTATACGAGAGCATCCCGATCTTCAGGGTTGTAAAGAAAGGAACATGCCCCGGCAAGACTCCAAATTCACCCTCGCTTCCCGAGCATGTAACTTCATCAACATCTTCACTCAAAATAAGGCCATACGGGGTAACAACCTCAAGTTTTAATTTGCCTTCTTTTTCCATAGTTCTCCTGCCTTAATCTTCGCCTTTATACCTATCTGCTCCAGCCGAGCTTCTTGGCCTTTTCCTCTACCTCTTCAATCGGGCCAACCATGTAGAATGCCTGTTCCGGAACATCATCGTACTGACCGTCCATAATAGCCTTGAATCCTTTTATGCTGTCTGCAGTTTTAACATATTTCCCTTTTTGGCCGGTAAACGTTTCCGCAACGTGGAACGGCTGGCTCAGGAATCTCTGCAGCTTCCTTGAACGTGCAACAATGAGCTTGTCATCTTCCGAAAGTTCCTCGATACCAAGAATTGCGATGATGTCCTGAAGTTCTTTATACCTCTGGAGCGTCTTCTGGACAGCTCTTGCAACAGCATAGTGCTCTTCGCCGATGACCTTTGGATCAAGAATTCTTGATGTAGAATCAAGAGGGTCCACAGCAGGATAGATACCGAGCTCTGCAATCTGCCTCGAAAGAACGACAGTACCATCAAGATGGGTAAATGCTGTTGCAACAGCAGGGTCAGTCAGGTCGTCAGCAGGGACGTAGATTGCCTGCATGGATGTAATAGCGCCCTTCTTTGTGGTTGTGATTCTCTCCTGCAGAGCACCCATGTCAGTTCCGAGCGTAGGCTGGTAACCGACAGCAGACGGCATTCTGCCGAGAAGTGCGGAAACCTCAGCCCATGCAAGTGTGTACCTGAAGATGTTGTCTATGAACAAGAGAACGTCCTGTCCCTGATCCCTGAAGTATTCTGCACAAGTCAATGCGCTCAGTCCAACGTTTGCCCTTGCACCGGGCGGTTCATTCATCTGGCCATAAATGAGTGCTGCTTTTGGTAAAACACCAGAGTGTTTCATTTCGAGGTATAGGTCATTCCCTTCTCTTGTTCTCTCACCGACACCTGCAAACACTGAAATACCACCGTGGACCATGGCGATGTTATTAATCATTTCCATGATGATAACGGTCTTGCCGACACCGGCTCCACCAAACATTCCCATCTTACCGCCTCTAACAAACGGTATGAGAAGGTCAAAAACCTTAACGCCTGTTTCAAATGCCTGTGTAGTGGCTTCCTGCTCAATGAACTCGGGTGCCGGTCTGTGAATGGGCATTCTCTCTGTCGTCTCTATTTCTCCCATTTCATCAACAGGGTCACCTACCACATTTATAATCCTTCCTAATGATGACTTACCGACTGGCACACTTATGGGTTGGCCTGAATCAACGACCTCCATGCCTCTTACCATGCCATCTGTAGGTCCCATAGCTATTGTCCTTACCTTATTCTCACCAAGATGAATAGCAGCCTCCAAGGTAACATGAATCTCCGGTATGCCTTTTGCGGGATCTCCGGCATAATCTACCTTCATGGCATCACGGACTTTCGGCAACTGTTTTTCAAATTCGACGTCTACTACTGCGCCTATTACCTGTGCTATTTTTCCTACATTCATTTCAATACCCCCTAAACTTTATTAAAAATTCTCCAGCTCTTTATTCCTTATTCCTTCAATGCCTCAACGCCGCCGACAATATCCATCAGCTCTTTTGTAATAGAGGCTTGCCTTACTTTGTTGGCCAGAAGCGTTACTTTAGTGATCAGCTCAGAACAATTCTTTGTTGCGTTTTCCATGGCTGCCATCCTTGCAGCTTCCTCTGCAGCCGATGATTCGAGCAACGCCCTGTAAATCTGTATTTCAATATATTTCGGCAGCAGTCTCTCAAATATTGCTGCTCTTGACGGTTCATACAGGTAGTCAGCCGTCATAGATGGTTCCTTCTGTTCCTCTCCTCCCTCTATCGTTCCTACGGGAAGAAGTTTCATAAAAGTAACTTTTTGGGAAATCATCGATTTGAACTCGTTATAGATAACAACTACCTCATCAAATGTTTCATTGATATAATTTTCGCTGAGGTCGCCTGCGATCTCCTGGGCATTGGCATACGTTATTCGTCCGGACAGACCAAGCCATTGTTTCCGCATCGGGACGCTTCTTCTGCGGAAATAATCCCTCGCCTTCCTTCCCACAACATTAACGCTCACCTCAACACCGTCTTTCTTAAGCGTATTGATGTAATTTGCCCCTGCCTTCAAAATATTCGTATTGAAAGCTCCGCAGAGTCCCTTATCGGAAGTCAGGATGATAACCTCAACAGTCTTTCTCTGCCTCAGGTAGAGAAGCGGATGTATCTCTCTCTCGGATACCCGTGCGAGGTCAGACAGGACAGTCTGCATCCGCGATGCATAAGGCCTGAAATTCAGCATCCGGTCCTGGACCTTTCTCATCTTGGCGGCCGCAACCATCTTCATGGCAGCCGTAATCTTCTTGGTGCTCTGTATTGCTTTTAGTCTTTTTCGTATGTCACGTAACGTTGGCATGTATGTTCTCCTATCCGCACATATTATGCCGAGAAGGTCTTCTTGAACGTTGTAATGGCCTCGGTAATCTTTGCCTTCAGATCATCATCCAGTGCCTTCTTTTCCATAATCTCTTTCTTCAGGTTCTGTTTTTCAGCCCTGATATATCTCATAAAGGCTTCCTCAAATGCCTTTATCGAATCAACCGGAACGTCATCGAGAAATCCCTGGGTTCCAACGTCATCGAGAAATCCCTGGGTTCCTGCAAAAATAACAATAATCTGATCATCAACAGACATCGGAACAAACTGATCCTGCTTAAGGAGTTCGACCATCCTTCTTCCTCTCTCAATTTGGGCAAGTGTAGCCTTATCGAGGTCGGATGCAAACTGGGCAAATGCGGCCAGCTCCCTGTACTGGGCAAGGTCAAGTCTGAGCATGCCGGCGACCTGCTTCATTGCCTTTATCTGGGCAGCACCGCCGACACGACTGACGGAGAGACCTGCGTTAACTGCCGGTCTTATACCGCCATAGAAGAGTTCGGGCTCAAGGTATATCTGGCCGTCAGTAATGGAGATAACGTTTGTAGGAATGTAACCGGAAACGTCACCGGCCTGTGTCTCAATAACCGGGATAGCCGTTAATGACCCGGCTCCCATTGCATCACTCATTTTTGCAGCTCTCTCGAGGAGCCTTGAATGCAGATAGAAGACGTCACCAGGATATGCCTCACGCGAAGGGGGTCGTCTCAGAATAAGGGAAAGCTGTCTGTACGCCTGTGCCTGTTTGGTTAGGTCATCATAGGCGATAAAGGCATGCTGTCCGTTATCCCTGAAATATTCACCCATCGTGCAACCCACATAGGGAGCTATATACTGAAGAGGTGCAGGCTCACTCGCTGTTGCAACAACAACGATTGTGTGTTCCATAGCACCCATTTCTTCAAGTTTTTGGACGGTGTTAACAACAGCCGGACGGCGCTGGCCTACCGCAACATAGATACAGGTTACATCGCCGCCTTTCTGATTAATAATTGTATCAACAAGGATAGCCGTCTTTCCGATCTGGCGGTCACCGATACAAAGCTCTCTCTGTCCCCTTCCGATCGGGATCATGGCGTCTACTGCTTTAATGCCTGTCTGGAGCGGCTCATGAACCGGTTTCCTCTTAATGATACCAGGGGCAACAACCTCGACCTTCCTGGTCAGTTTAGCATTAATCGGGCCTTTACCATCAATCGGCTGACCGATAGCATTGACGACCCTGCCTCTGAGTTCCGGACCGACCGGTACTTCCATAACCTTACCGGTACGCTTGACAATATCACCTTCCTTAACGAGCTCGTCATCACCGAAGAGAACGGCGCCTACCGAATCCTCTTCAAGGTTCAGAGCCATGCCGAAAACACCGTTCTGGAATTCGAGCATTTCCATGGCCATGCAATTATCGAGTCCGTAAACCTTGGCGACACCGTCACCGATATAGGTGACTGTTCCAATCTCACTGACATCAACCTTCTTCTCAAAGTCTGTGATCTGTTTCTTCAAAAGTTCGCTTATTTCTTCTGTCTTGATCTCTGGCATAATTTCACCCCTTTATTAACTCATCTTTTAAAAGCCTTAACTGGCCCTTTATGCTCGTGTCATACATGGTGCTTCCGATCCTGACGAGGACACCGCCGAGGAGGGAAGGGTCTATCGCATACTCTATGTCAAGCTCCCTGTCTGTTATTTTTTTCAGAGAAGCCCTGAGCTTATTTTCCTGCTCCTTGGTGACCGCCAGTGGCGTCATGACAACCGCTTTTGCCTTCTTCTTCTTTTCGAGGTAGAGACTGGTAGCCATCCTGATGATTTCCGGGAGTGCTGTAATCACCCTAACATCTGACAGATGCAGGATAAATTTTACGATATAGTCAGAAAGTTTCAGCTTGCTCGTGAGTTGCTTGATGACATTTGTCCGCTCATCATTGGTGAACAGGGGACTGGCAAGGAGACTCCTGAACTCCTTACTTGCGCTCATGAGGTCATTCACTGCGACGAGCTCTGAAAGTGCCTGAGGGATATTCTCGAGGTCAATATTCCTCAGCAATGCCTTTGCGTATCTGCTTGCTTGTTTTGCCGGCTTCAACCTTTGCCTCCTATCTTCATAAGAGAGTCGTCAAAAAGCTTTTCCTGCTCTTCCTTGGTCATTTTTTCTTTAAGCTTTTTCTCTGCAAGTTCCATAGCTAATTCAACAGCCTCGGCCTTGATTGCCTCTTTTGCGTGTTTCAGTTCATACTCGATATTGGTTTTTGCCTGTGCCAATATCTTTGCTTTGAGCCTGTCACTCTCGGCAATAATGCTGTCCCTTTCCTGCTCTCCAGACTTTTTGGATGCAGCAAGGATTGCCTCAATCTCCGCATCTTTAGCCTTGAGTCTCGTTTCGACCTCCTGTAATGCCTTTAGTGATATCGCTTTGGCTTCTTTCGCTTCATTGAGGGTCTTTTCGATTAACTCGGTCCTCTTCTGGAAAAAATTCTGCATAGGCTTCTTTGCAAATTTGAAAAGGATTACAACAAGAAGCAGAAAATTAATGATCTTCCATATGTAGTCCTTCCACCACGGCGCTGCATGTTCTGCTCCCTCTCCTCCGCCGCTACTGGCATAAACAAAAGAAGCTACGGCAAGATTAAAAACAGTAAATGCGATTATGTGAAGGATTTTCTTTTTGTGGGTTTTAAAATAAGATGGGATGTTCTTCATACTTTCACCAGCTTTCTTACGATTTCATCAGAGAACTTATCCACGTCAGCCCGTAACGACTGCCGCGCCTTTTCCGCATCGGCTTTAATCTCTGTTCTGGCTTTCTCAAGTGTTGCAACGGCTTCAGCCTCGGTCGCTGAGAGCACTTCTCTCTGTTTATTCAATCCCTCAGCCTTCAGAGATTCGAATATTTCTTTTGCCTTGCCCCTTGATTCAGCCAGTTCTCTGTTTAGCCTGGAGATCCCTTCCTCACTCTTCTCCTTCATATCCTTGGCAGCATCCAGGTCGCCCTTGACGGAATCCTCACGTTCTTTGAAAATCTGAAGCAGCGGTTTGAAAAGGATTGCGTTGAGGATAAAGAGGAGGACAATAAAATTAATGAATAAAACAAAAATCCAGTTATTGAATTCTAACATTGTTCACCTTCCCTCAAGAAGTTTAAGAAAAGCGAAAAAAGCATATCACAGCGCAAAAAAGATTGTCAAGAGATATTTACTTTGAAAAAGGGGGGTCCCCAATTTTCAATTCAGTCTCGAAAATCTTCCAATAGCCACTATATTCATACATTCTCTGTATGCCGGCAGATACCGTATTTTCGCTCATTCTCGGCCCAATCCCGAATGCATTCAGGATCGAGGCCTCCGAGGTGAATTCTGTCTTCGACAGTATTCAAATCCGCTCTAATACAATATCTGCCGTCCGGTTTGTAAACGTAAAATATAGCAATGAAATTGCTGTGCTACAATACTTCCATGTTTTCAGAAAAACTCAATCTGTTAAAAGGGAAAAACCTTTCAAGATATATTGCTGACAGGGAATCTCCGCAAGGACCGAGGATTATGATACAGGGGAGAGAATTCCTGCATTTCTCATCTAATGATTATCTGGGCCTGGCCAATCATCCCTATATTATTGACAAAGCGAATGAGTCAATGAGCCGGTATGGATTTGGTGCCGGAGCCTCAAGACTTTTGAGCGGCGGAAGTATCCTTCATCATCAACTGGAAGAGAAGATTGCACAGGTTAAAAATACTGAAGCCGCCCTCGTTTTTAATTCCGGATATGCAGCGAATACCGGTACT
>JAGSYM010000206.1 GCA_018262395.1 Nitrospirota bacterium
CCGAACATCCATACCGAAAGAGGCTGGATTGCGGTAAACGAAATAGGGCAGACATCAGATGTAAAAGTCTTTGCCATCGGTGATGCTACCCGGTTGGGACTTGTTACCCATTCAATCGGCCAGGGCAGGATCACTGCTGATACAATCCATTATCAACTGATGCACGCACCGCGCTCGCCCGAGAACAGGCAGGTTATTCCGTACGAACGCATCAAGACCGAATATTACGATGTCTGCAGGGGCGATTTTGCTTCACCTGAACAGGAGGCACATAAATGCATGTCCTGTGCCACCTGCCGCGACTGTCATATGTGTGAGGCGACCTGTTACTGGGGCGCCATCAGCAGGGTCGAGCATGAAAATGGCTCGTATGAGTATGTTGTTGACGATGACAAGTGTATCGGTTGTGGTTTCTGCGCCGGTATCTGCCCGTGCGGCGTATGGGAGATGGTTGAAAACGTATAAAACAGGGGTCAAGGGTCCAAGGATTCAAGTGAACTGCTCACGAAAATTATATATGATATTGCACATATCATCATTCCCCGACTTGCTTGCCCGCCGTTCTTTTGGAGGGATCGGGGAATCCAGAAAAAACTGGAATCATGTTTCTCAGTTTCTTGAATCCTCAAACCCTTGGACCCTCGAATCCTTCTACTAATACCTTTAAAAAATGAGATAAATATCGTATGACTCAGTCATTAGCAAGACAGAATCGCACCCTTTCAGCTCTCCTTGAAGTGAGCCGGGTACTCAATTCCTCGTTTGAACTCGAGAAAAATCTCTCAAAAACCATGCGCGTTCTCGGAGAGTTTCTGGAAATGGAGCGAGGGTCTGTTTTTCTCCTTGACCAACATTCGAGGGAGTTGAAAATTGTTGCGGCTCATGGACTTACAAAGGAACAGATCGAAAAGGGGAAATACCGAATCGGCGAAGGAATTGTTGGCCGGGTGATCGAGAAGGGAACCCCCCTGGTCATACCAAATGTCGGCGAGGAGCCTTTGTTCCTGAACAAGACAGGAGCGAGGATCGGAAAGAGCGGGATTTCTTTCCTCTGTGTTCCGATTTCGTTTAAGGGTGAGTCAATCGGCGTCCTCAGTGTTGACAGAATTTTTAAGGACCAGGCCATAACCGTCGATGAAGATATCAGGGTCCTTGAAATTATCGGATCCATCATTGCCCAGTATGTCATTCTCTGGAAGCATTACAGGGAATCGGAACAGGAAAGGGAGAGCCTGAAACTACAGCTCAAGGGGAAATACAGCCTGCCGAACATTATCGGGACCTCTGACAAAATGAAGGAGGTATTCGAAGCCGTTTACCGTGTCGCAGACTCGAAGGCAACAGTCATTTTATATGGTGAAAGCGGGACGGGGAAGGAGCTCATTGCGAAGTCAATCCATTACATGAGCCCCAGGTCAAAGGAACCGTTTGTCAAATTCAATTGTGCATCAATACCTGAAGGCCTGCTTGAATCAGAGCTCTTCGGTCATGAGAAAGGTGCATTTACCGGTGCGGTCAACGTGAGGAAAGGCAGATTTGAACTCGCACACGGGGGGACGATTCTGCTTGACGAGGTTGGCGATCTCCCTCTTAACCTTCAACCAAAGATCCTGCGTGTTCTCCAGGAGAAGGAATTCGAACGTGTCGGCGGTGAAAGAACGATTAAAGTCGATGTCAGGCTGATTGCTGCTACCAGCAGAAATTTAGAGGAACTTGTTGCGAAAAACCAGTTCAGGGAGGATCTGTTCTACAGGCTGAATGTCGTGCCCATATTCATGCCGGCCCTGAGGGAGAGAAAGGAAGACATACCGTTGATGGTCGAATTTTTCCTCAGACGTTTCAACGAGGAAAATCACAAGGCTGTCTCGATATCGCCGGAGGCTCTCAGGGTTCTGATGGAGTATACCTGGGCAGGGAATGTGAGGGAACTCGAAAACACCATGGAGAGGCTGGTTGTCATGTCGGGCAGGGAGGTTATCAAGCCTTCAGATCTGCCGATTAATTTAAAATTACCCTCCCCTGAAGAGATACTCCAGAAAGAATCCCTCAGGGCAGGTATTGAGGACATCGAGAAATCCAGTATCCTCGATGCACTCGAGAGAACAGGCTGGATCCAGGCAAAAGCAGCCCGCATAATCGGACTGACACCGAGACAGATCGGATACAAAATGAAAAAATACGGCCTTACTGCACCAGTCGTTTAACATACCCCTGCTAAGAAACGTCTTCATACACATATCTCTTAACTTTTCCCGCGGCAATCTGTTATCGTAAAATCAATAAATAGAGCCTGTTCAAAAAATTATATTTTGTCATTGTCCGGTCGGAGCGACTCCTCGCGGAGATCCGCATCGGACTTGACCACGTATCGAGCACGGGGCAGGCTCCTAATCCATGGTTCGACAAGCTCACCATGACAAGGTGTGACCCTGAGCCTGTCGAAGGGTGGATTCCCCGATCCCTCCAAAAGAACGGCGGGCAAGCAAGTCCGGGAATGACGGACTATGTAAGATATACTTTATGAACAAACATTAAAAACGCTTAATAGAGGGCGGCCATTGGCAAAGATACAGTCATTGTTCCCGAATCTCAGACGCATCTTCATGTCTCTTGTAGAAAAATACCATCCTTTTAACCTCAAATATTTTAAGGCTCTTGTGTTTGTCATTATGACACTGCTCCTTGGGGCGGTCTTCATTCTCGGCTGGAGGTCCTCCCGGCAGGTTAAGGACACGGTAACAGAAGATTTCAACCAGCAGCAGCTCGTTCTTGCCCGGCATGTTGCTGACCAGATAAAAGCCAGCCTTGATTCTCTCAGAAGAGAAATTCAGCTTCTGAGTTTATCCCCGTCTATTCAATACTCTGAATTGCCGGCCATGAAAAATAGAATGGAGATTACCTTTTCGAGCATTAAACATCAGGGAACATTGGAAATACGGTTTATCGAGAAAAAACATCAGAGGATGTATCACGTCTCGGAAAACCACTCATGTATCTCTGAAAAACCGCCCGCGGACGATATGTCTTTTGGAACATTTGGTGGTCAACCCAATGTGCCCCTGATGAAGATGATCGTGCCGGTCTGGCAGGTTTCAGTAGATGAATCGAATCCTGTTCCATCGAATAAGTTTTCAGGAGTGTTGATATTTGTCGTTGATGCAAGCCAACTCATTAAGAGTATCACCAAAGATATCCGTTCAGGGAAGACAGGATACGCGTGGATTATCGATGAGAATGGTATTTTTCTTTACCACCAGGAAAAAACCTTTATCGGGCAGAATGCTTTTGAAGCCCGCAAAGGGAAAAAGCCGTCGATTTCTTTTGCAAGAATCAACGAGATTCAAAAAGATAAGATGTTAAAGGGTGAGGAGGGTACAAGCTGGTATGTTTCAGGATGGCACAGGGGCATGGAAGGAGAAATCAAAAAACTCATTGCGTACACCCCAATCCATTCAGGGGATGGGTCTGATGCCCGTGTCTGGTCAGTGGGTGTTGTTGCCCCGATTACCGAGGTGGAAGGGGCAATACATTCAATCCATGTCCAGCAGTTCATTCTTCAGGGACTGATTATTTTTCTCATTTTATTCGGCGGATTGTTTATTAACTTTATGATTCTCAGCTGGTCCAATATACTGGAGCAGGAGGTTACAAGGAAAACTGCTGAACTCGAGAAATCTCAGCAGAAATACAAATCGCTTGTGGAAAATGCTGAAGACATCATCTTTTCTGTAGACTATAACGGCAATTTTTTATCAATCAACAGGTATGGAGCTAAGTTTTTCCTCAAAAGCAAAGAGGATATCATCGGGCATAACCTGTCAGAAGTATTCTCATGGCCGAGTGCCGAGACGTTTCTGCTGATGATTCAGAGGGTATTTGATACAAAGGAAAGCCAGCAGATAAATCATCTTGTCATTATCGGAGAAGGTCAATTCTGGTTTAGCACAAACCTCAGAAGGCTCTTTGATGAAGCAGGCAAGATCTATGCGGTGCTCGGAATTTCAAGAGACATCACGGAACGGAGGAAAATTGAGGAGCATAGTTATTACACGGAAAAACTCGCCTCCATGGGTACTCTCGCTGCCGGTGTAGCTCATGAAATCAATAATCCACTCGGCGTTATCCTTGGATTCACTGACCTTCTCCTGGAAAAGATTCCCGCCGATTCCGAGGAATTCGATCTCCTGAAGACAATAGAAAGACAGGGCCTGAATGCCAAAAGAGTTGTTGAAAACCTTTTGAATTTTGCACGGCATAAAGAGCATAAAGAAGAACTTGTTAATATTAATGAAAATATCCAGACCGTCTTGTCGGTTATGAATAATACCTTGCTTCTAAACAAGATCGTGGTAAAGAAACAATTTGAGGATACCCTTCCGCCGGTCAAAGCTGATTCAGGAGAATTGCAGCAGGTCTTTTTTAACCTCATCAATAATGCCATTCATGCCATGAAGGGGGGTGGAGTTTTAACCATTTAAGGGTACTGGTCTCGGTCTCTCGGTTTCTTACGGTATCGTAACAAAACATGGAGGGGCGATCACCTTTGAAACCAAGACCAAGGATGAGTCAGAGGATACGGGAACTACATTCATAATAGCTTTCCCGGCAGCACATGGGGTGCAGGCTGAAAATAAAGTGGGGAGTGCTTAACAGACATTGATTATCGTACAAGGAGGATAGCATGGCAGAAAAAATACTTATCGTTGATGACGAACCGGATATGCTGAGACTTCTCAGCATGATTTTGCGGGACAAAACCTCGTATCAAGTTACCACGACAAATAATCCAATCGAAGCAATAGAACTTGCGAAACACGGTGGGTTTGACCTTGTCTTATCAGACCTGAAGATGCCGGGACTCGACGGTATAGAGATTATCGATGCTGTTAAGAAAGTTGACGAAGACATTCCGGTTATCATCATAACCGCCTTTGCATCTGTTGAATCTGCCTCGGAGGCGATGCAGAAGGGCGGATTTGATTTCATTACAAAACCTTTCAGGAAAGAACAGATTCTCTTCACGATTGACAAGGCACTGAAGTGGCTCAAGGTTCAGAGAGAGAATAAAATGCTGTAAATTGATCTACATACATATCCGTAACCGCGTCATTAAACATGGCCATATCGAGTTGTTTGGTGTACGCCGTCAGCTTGCCCATAACCACTAATTTATCTTCAATGGTCGCTTGTTTGTATTTCGTAAGGACCGCATTCATAACATCCTCTTTGATATTCACCCTGAAATCCATTGCCTTGAGGATTTCCTTTATGAGCCTTACTCTCCTCAATCTCCTGTCAATGGCTGCTCCTCCCCCTTTGAAGAAAAACTTAATGTAATTGTCATTGATGTTTTCACCTGCATATGCCTCGATCATCGAGAAATGATAGCCGAGACGGATACTGAAGTTCACATAATGTTTCGATACCACAGCAAAACTTTTTTTGCCGGTCTCCTGAAGCTGGTTCTCAGGCACCGAGGCTGAATGTGCGAGCATTCCGAAAAATCCCTTCGCATCAACCGGTGGAGGGCCAGGCCATCTCATGCTCTTCATGCCCTTCAGTAACGCTAACAACGGGATTGAGAACACATCCTCAACAGTCGCCTTCTTCACCTTTTCCTTCACCCCACCCTCAATGTCCACCATGTGGACATCAACAGGGATACCGGCTGAAAGATCGATAGTATGCGTATCCTCGACATCATGCTCTTCCCCAATCCCGAACATCTCCTCCATTGCCGCTTCATGAGCAAACCGGGTTATGTCGTGATAGGTCTTGCAGTACTCCGGCTTGAATGTCTCACTGTTAGGGTCTGTTAAATTGAGCGGGACAACCCATTTCAATACTTTTTCGAGTGTTTTAAATAAATGTGTTTCCTTGAAAGGCTCTTTTTTATTCTGCGCGTATTCAATGAGCTCAGGAACCTTTCCTTCGTAAATATTGCAGTTAATAGCATCAACGGTTATCTCCTGTCCATTCTGAAGAACGCTTGTAGAAACCTCGGTATCAAGGATTGTGGGGATCTGATATTCCCTGGACAATGATGCCATATGACCGGTTGCACTTCCGACATCGGTAATAATAGCTGATGCCTTATTCATAACGGTCACAAATTTCGGCGAGGTATGTTTTGCAATCAGCACGGCACCTTCAGGGAAATTATTCAAATCCTCGTCATCCTGTAAAATGAAGGCTTTTCCAAAACCGACTCCCTTGCACGCGATTACCCCTTTATCAAGAATAATCGTGTAATTTTCGAAGCGTGTGGGAAGAGCGGCTCCTGACGTGGCCGACACTAATATTCTCAAGGGCCTTGACTGCAGGATATACATCTTCCCGTCACTTCCGGCAGCCCATTCAATGTCCTGGGGGCAGCCGTAATAATGTTCCAGCTCCAGAGCGTATTTCGCCAGGATTCTTATCTGTTCATCGGGAAGACACTGTTTCCCTTTCCTATCGTCAGGAACCGGAACTTCTCTCAGTTCCCCCGTTTCAGCATTAATGAGCATTTTCCCCTGATCCGATACAATCCTGTCAACGATAGTCCCTTCAGGATGCCTTGATACCGTATAGGTATCGGGAGTAACGGTCCCATCCACAACCGTAACCCCGAGGCCGTGCACCGCATTTATTAAAATGTGATCAGTCGATGGATCATTCGGGTCCCGAGAGTACATAACCCCGCCTGCAACCGCATCCACCATATTCAGAACTCCGACAGCCATTACCATTTCTCCTTCGGAAAATCCTTTTGTCTTAGAGTAAAAAATCGCCCGCGGGGTAAAAAGGCTTGCCACAACTTCTTTATATTTCTGAATGATAAGATCTCCGGGAACATTGAGAAACGTTGCATACTGTCCGGCAAAGCTGAATTCACTGTCCTCCCGGATTGCACTGCTTCTGACCGATACCATTGGTTTCCCGCCATGTTTTTTACACAGCTTAGCATAGGCACTCAGGACAGACTCCTGTAAATCAGGCGGCACCGGAGTCTGTACGATGATATCCTGTATCTCTTTGCTGACCTTATTGAGTTCTTCGAGATTGTCTATGCTGAGTGTTGACATTTTCTTGCTGATTTTTTCAAGAAGCCCTTCGTGGTCCATGAACTTGATGAATGCATATGCACTGATCGCAAACCCGTCAGGAGTCGGAAGATTCAGATTACTCTTCACATCACCTAAATGTGCGATCTTTCCTCCGGCGATTCCGACTGTTTCCCCGGTGAGATTTTCCAGAGGTATCGTAAGATCACTGACCGGGACTTCTACTTTATATTCAAGGATTTTTTCGATCTCCCTGTTAATACCGGCATGAATTTGGGTGAACTGAGAATACTTATTGTCAGAAAGCACATTAAGGCTATCTATTATCTTCACCATTTGATACCCGATAAGCTGGGCATTCGTTTTTATATAATGCGTATCAAACAAATATTCACCTGAAAGCTTTTCTTCCAAATCCGCCATGAGTTCGAGGACTTGATTGTTTGTTGAGAGGAGGGTCTGAAACGCCTTATACCTGGCCTTCAGAGACTCCTGTGCCGTATTGTTCTGCACTTTTTCTTCTGAAGATTTTCTAAGAAATTTTGGGAGTTTAAACATCCATAATTATACCCCAAGATATATAAAAAAAACTCTTGACAAGTTTATTTAGTATCATTATACTTTTTCGAACTTAATATACTTTCCTCCTATCATTATTACATTATTAAATAATATTTATTATGGAATTAATCGACAGAGAAGATCATCAAAAACTGTATCTGCAGCTCTACGAAATCTTAAAGAAAAAGATCGAGAATAATGAATGGCCGATTGGGGCACAGATCCCGACTGAAGAAGAACTCTGCAAGATGTTTAATGTCAGCAGGGCTACAGTAAGGACAGCTGTTCTGGAACTTGTCAGACAAGGGTATCTGAAACGGCAGCAAGGGAAAGGAACCTTTATCTACAAAAATATCGTCTCTGAAGGTCTTACGATGCTCACAAACTTCAGAGAACTTCTCTTTGAAGAAGGCCTCAATTTCTCCACAACCGTTCTTGCCCGCACAGTCATGATGCCCGTCGAGGATCTCGATGTGAAACTTGGGATCCCGAAAGACAAACATATTATCTACATAAAACGGCTCCGGTCTATCGGAAACGAACCTCTCCTGCTGCAGGAAAGCTACATCCCGTATCATATATGTCCTTTGCTTTTGGAGGAAGATATCGAGCACTATCCCTTGTTTGACTTCTTTGAGAAAAAATACGGAGTGAAAATAACAAAAGTGAAAAACCATATAGAGGTCACATATCTGAACGCTGATGAAGCACGTCTTATCGGACTGCCGGAGGCGTCAGCCGCCATTCTCCTGAACCAGTATTTCTACTCCGGGGAAACGCTAATCATGTATACACGGTCAATTAAACGCACCGACAGATTTAAATTTTTATTGGAGCTTCAAAGAAAAGCGTAACAAAAAAGAAAAGGAGGGAAATTATGTCAGACAGAAAAGCTGCAAAAGATGTAATGATCGGTATTTTTGAGTATCCTCATGTGCCGTACTGGTTTACGGTCAGTCAG
>JAGSYM010000017.1 GCA_018262395.1 Nitrospirota bacterium
GACTTCCAGGTTACTCCTCAGGTCCTCGACCCCTTATCAGGTTTTTACTACCTGAGATTATTGAAACTCTCCGTTGGCCAACCTGTTTATATCACGATTTTTGACAGCAAAAAAGTCTGGAATGTTGAGGTGCAGGTTTTGAAGAAAGAAAAAATAACCCTTCCCATCGGAAAGATCAATACCGTTGTCGTTAAACCACTCATGAAATCAGAGGGAATTTTCTACGGGAAAGGTGAAATCTTCATATGGCTAACGGATGATGAGAAACATATTCCGGTGAAGATGCAGACAAAGGTGGCAATCGGTTCCATCACAGCAACACTGGTCAAAGGCCTCTACTAACATTAGTGAGCCCTTCCGTTTTGTTATCAATATGTAATTGTTTATACTATGAACAATCATGAAGGTAGTCAAAAAGCTTAGCGAACTTACAAAACCATACTGGTCAAGGATCTTTGGCGGAATTATACTGGGTCTCATGGTCTCCGGCATTACCGGAGCGATTGCATGGTCAGTTAAGCCCGCGCTTGATGAAATTCTTGTCGGGAGGAAATATGAATACCTGAAACTTCTTCCCCTTGGTATTTTTCTCCTCTTCTCAACAAAAGGTCTTTTGAGTTTCGGTCAAACATACCTCATGAAATCTGCCGGGATGAAATTAGTCCGGGAGACAAGAAACAAACTTTATAATCATATCCTCTGCCTGCCGGTGGGATATTTCAGCAGAGCGTCATCAGGGGCGATTATATCAAGGGTCATGATGGACGTGGAGGCGCTGAATGGATTGGTCTCTGATGTGGTAAAGACGTTTATCGTCGAAATACCGACAATTATTTTTCTCCTTGGTGTCGCGCTGTACCGGAGCTGGGACCTGACATTGATGAGTTTACTACTCCTGCCCCTTATCGCTTACAGCACAAGGAAAATAGGCAAAGGGGTGAAGAAAAAGCGGAAGGAAGCCCAGAGAAAGCTATCGCTTCTAACTCACAGGATTGGCGAGAGTGTTTTCGGTGCGCGGATAATCAAGGTTTTTAACCGGGAAAAGACGATGGCAGATAAATTTAAAAACGATAATCAGAGATATTACAGGGAACACTTGAGAGTTCTTCGTCTTAAGGAGTTCACGAAACTGGTCATCGATATAGTAACCGGGGTGGGTATTGCTGTTGTTTTATGGTACGGGGGCGGTATGATTGTGCAGGGAACTATTACAACCGGGGTTTTTGCCTCCATACTTGTGGCGATCTATATGATGTTTTCTCCCGTGAAGAAGTTGGGCGAAGCGTATAACGCCCTACAGGAGGCGAGGGCGTCTATCGAGCGAATAGAGACCTTACAGAATGTTGAACACGAACAAGAAGGGCGGATATCGATTGATGGATTCAGAAAAGCGATAAAATTTGAAGACGTTTCTTTTACGTTCCCTGGAAACAACGTTCCTGTGCTGAAAGATGTGAACCTGGAAATCAACCGCGGGGAAGTTGTCGCAATAGTCGGCCGCAGCGGTGTCGGCAAGTCAACCCTCGTTGACCTGATCCCGAAATTCCACATTCCGTCGAGTGGCAGGCTGACCGTTGATGGGATCGATATCCACGACATAGAAATGCACTCTCTCAGGGAGCAGATAGGAATCGTAAGCCAGGATATCATACTTTTCAACGATACAGTCGGGGAAAATATTGCTTTCGGGAAATCAGGCGTTTCGGCTGCCGACATTATGGAAGCCGCGAGGACCGCGTATGCTGATGAATTCATCCAGCAACTTCCCGAAAAATATGATACCTTTATCGGGGACAGGGGCTTGAAGCTGTCGGGCGGTCAAAGGCAGCGCATAGCCATAGCGCGGGCGGTCCTTAAGAACCCCCCGATATTGATCCTTGATGAGGCAACATCCTCCCTTGACTCTGTATCAGAGGCTCTTGTTCAGAAAGCACTTGATGTCCTGATGAAAGGCAGAACGACTATCGTGATCGCCCACAGGCTATCAACGATAAAAAATGCCGACAGGATCCTGATAATCGAAAAGGGAAAGATTTTGGATGCGGGAAGGCATGAAGAGCTGCTTACCCGGAATTCAACATACAAAGAGCTGTACAACGCCCTCGCCTGAGTGATCTTAGCCCGGTAATGCTCTTTGGAATATCAGCTTGGGGGATATCACTTACCGGTTGCGGAAATTCCCCTCTTGATTCTCCGGCGCTGGTGAATCCTGTTGATGATTTTTCCCTTGTATGCTTCGCGAACAAGGGATGCAGCCTGTTCGATCACATTCATTCTTCTTGCCCCATGGTCGTACTTGAGGGTATATCCGAGGGAAAGGAGCAGACGTCCTGCCATGCTCTCGAATATCTCGACCTGCCGGGGCATCAATTCCCTTTCCCATGCAGTTGCCCGTTTCGCATCTGGCTCTTTCCCCAGGAGTGAATGCTGGTCGGCCGTATATGCCGGGACCCTGTATCCGGTTCCCATAATCATTTGGGGTTGATAGGGGATATCCAGGAAAAGACATATACTCCGCAAAATTGTCACCGGATCGGCCACGAGGTCCTCGTATCTGACGCGCATGATCACGTTATCCCCCAGCGAAGATTCAATAGCAAGACACTGCGATACCTTTTTCACCCATGAACGGGCAGCGCCGCTGACCGTATTCGGGCCCCAAACCAGGGGGATAATGGAGGCTGCCACTGCCCTGCCGTCTCTGACGATATGGATGAATTTCGCCTTCGTAAAAAAGCTCTTGAGAAGATGGGCATATTTTATGTTCGAAGGAGTATGGTCAATCCAGATGTGGGAGTCGGGTTTGCCGTTTTTCCTCCCGTAGGAACTTACGATGAAGCGGAACAGTGTTTGGTAGGAGTCTATTTCGTCCGCAGAAAATTCGGGAAGATCGAGAGCCCAGATTTTAAATTTCCAATCGCTCCTGATAGAGTCCATTACAAGGCCCACGTCGATATCGCCTCTGTCCTTTCTCGTTAGGGATGGTTGTCGGAGGACATTGATTTTAAATGGTGATTCAGGGGTGCAGATACATTCACTGTGGGAGCCTATCATGGCTCCCAAGAGAGTTGTTCCACTCCTTGGATGTCCGCCTATGAAAACAGGAACCATTGGGAGTTTTTTATCCTTTTCAGATAACCCGGATGGAAAAACATGAAATATTATAAATAAATTCCCGGACAAAGGTTCAACATAAAATCGAATCCTTTACGCATTATAGGAAGAGAGAGCTCTTTTAAAGTACCGATAAAATGCTTTAAACTAATTCACCCAGTGATCTCTCATGTAATTCATATGCAGAAAGATCCTCTTACACAGGCGCACGAAGGCTGGAAAGATTTTACCCTTGTCTTTCTTCTGACATTAGGCATTTATATTCCTTTTCTCGGGATTCCCGGATTCGACGGCAATGAACCGATACGAGTCATAGTCGCAAGGGAAATGTTGAGGACGGGAAACTGGATCATTCCCATGCTTCACGGTAAGCCCTATTTTTTGAAACCTCCTCTTATGAATTGGCTGATTGCTGCGACCGGAGGGTTATCCGGTGTCATTAATGAATGGACTGCGAGATTGCCCTCCGTACTCCTGACGTTACTTACATGTATCGCAGTTCACTCCCTGACAAAAAACTGGATGAGCAGGGAAGGCAGACTTTTTTCGGCCATAGCAACATTGAGCACAGCAGGGCTCATCATTAAGGGAAGGACTGCCGAGCCTGATAGTATGTTCATTTTCTTTGTAACGCTCATTTTTCTTGTATGGATTAACGGATATGGACGACAATGGAAGCCTGCCCTGACCTGGATTGTTTCTCTGTCCCTCCTCGGGATCGGATTCCTGGCAAAGGGCCCGCAGATAATAGGCTTTTTCTATTTATCCATATTTACCTATTTGCTCTATAAGAAGAACCTTGCATTCTTCTTTTCCAGATATCATGCGGCGGGCATCTGTGTTTTCATCGCCATTCTTGGTGTCTATCTGTTCGCCATCCTGGGACAAATAAGTCTTGATGAATATATTTCTATGTGGACTGCTCAAATAACACAGCGGGGTCGCAGCAGACAATCTCTCGGTTTTGTGACACATTTCCTTTCATACCCTTTCAAGGCCATGACGGAATTTTTGCCGTGGATTGTGTTCGTCGTACCTGCGATAATTTTCAAAGACCTGCGAGACAAGATGAAAGAAATATTCAGGAATGATCTCTTTGTCTTTTCTCTGATTATCCTGATCGTCAACTTCCCGCTCTATTGGTTACTTCCGGGAGCAAGGGTACGGTACTTTCTGCCGGCAGTTCCTTTCTTCGCTGTCATAACAGGTTTACTGTTCGAATATTATTTGTCGCTAAGCAATGATCATGGCGGAATCCGGTTTTTCCTCAAAGGAGTTCCGAAAGTTCTCTCGTGGGCGACGCTGGTCGTAGCTTCAACAGTACCGATACTTGTCGCATTCCTTGGTCTGAGTTTCTCTCCCTCTGCTGTTTTACTCATCATTCTTCTTGCGCTGCTCTCGATAGTCACGATCCGCAGGATAAATTCTCTCTCGCCGACCACCTTACCCGCTGTTATCGCACTCTTCACCGGCCTGTACTTCCTCCTTTATACCGATTTTGATATCCGCTATGATATGGGGAAAGAGGCCTATCCCAGGAAAGTCGCCGGAGAGATAAACCGCCTGCTGCCCGATGATGCGCAAAGGGTCTATGAACTTGGCTATGACAGGTTCCTGGAAGTAACCTGTTATCTGACGAAAGAAGTTATTCAACTGGATAGTTTCGCCGAATTGAGGTCACTCGAACGGCGGGGCAGGGTATTCTTCATCTATAACACCAAGTTTCTGAACAGCCGAAAGGACGAGGAAAAGACAATTTTGAGGGATGAAATAAAATGGGATAAGGTTTATTCAAAATATGATGCTGATGATAATGATGAAATTATCGTCGGACATTTCCGGTAACATGAAGATGTTTCGACTCAAAAATGCAGAATAATGGCTTACACTTCTTTTATCACATCCGGTCCCTCGATGAATGCAAATCAATAAGACTATTTTATCGAGTCGTATAATGTAAGCATCTTTGTAATATATCCTTCAAAGGAGAATTGTTCTGAAAGTCTCCTCGCCTCAAGACTCATCCTCCGGCACTCTTCGCCGTTCATGAGCATCCTTATCCCTTCTGCTATCTTCCCTATGTCTTCTGGCTGTTCGACCACAAAACCCTGTATGTTGTCCCTGATAATTTCCGAAGCGCCGCTCAACCTTGTGGTTATTACCGGAAGGCCGCTCGCCAGTGCTTCCAGATGGACATTTCCGAAGGGCTCATAGATTGTGGGGAAAACAAAGATGTCAGAGGCCGCATAATATTTGTGTATATCCCCCTGCGGGCCGCAGAATATGACCCTTTGTCTCCCGGCGAATTTTGCAAACTTGCTTTCAGGTCCCCTGCCGACGATCAAGACCGTAACAGGCTCCTGAATGAGTTCGACGGCTCTGATGAGAAATTTCACCCCCTTTCTCTCGAAGCCCGACCCGACAAAGAGAATTACAAAATCGGTGTCATTGACAGCGTATTTGTTTCTGATTTCCTCCCGGTAAAGTCTTCTGTTCCCGGGATTAAACCGTTCAATATCAACTCCGTTGTAGATCACTTCGATATCTTTTGAATCAACGCCATACTGCTTGATGATCATTTTTTTTACAAACTCCGAGATGGCGATGATCTTTTTAAAACGATGTCCTCTGAATATTATCTTTTCTAAAAAGAGGATGAGCCAGTGGTAGGGATTGACCATAATAGAAATTTTTCTCATAGTTCCTATTCTTTTCCATCTCTGCCTGAGCCATTCGATGTGACAACCATCAACAGAGCGGTATATATCCTGATAGAAGGTCCTGTCGTGGCTCTGAATAATATCGAGCTGCTCCCTCTTCTTTTTCAAGATAAAAAAAGAAGAGGCCGCAAAAGAGAGATCTCTCATGAATGAATTCCATGTTACGGCAGGGATTTTGTGAAAATAAATGTTACCGGCTGTATGGTCCTTCTGCCAATCAATTGCAAAAACATGCACTTCATGCCCCTTGGCTGCAAGCTTTTCTATAAAACTCTGAGAAAATTTTTCAGCTCCTCCATGAAAGGTATATCTCTTGCGAATGATCCCTATTCTCATAATGTTTTTCTTTCAACAAGGGCTGCGGACATTCCCGCTATCGGCGCGAGCCTCTCCAGGGGTATGGAAAGGAGGAAGGAGTTTACGATGAAAGACCCCAGGATTATGCTGAAGAGAGTTGCAGCAAGCAATCGTCTCTCATCTGTTTTGTCCCGTAAGATTCTGAATAAGTGAACAAGACTGAGAATGAGCAGCAGCAGATAGGATGCGAGTCCGACTATGCCCTGGTGGAAGAGTATTTTGATGAATGTGCTATGGAGTCCACCGGTGAGTTTCCAGTTGGGCTTTTTCCCGTTTTCAAAGGGCCTCGGATCGCGGTATATATTGTTTCCATACCCCCAGCCTATGACAGGCCGCTTCTGAATGGCTTGAAATGCAGGGAACCAGAAATAATCGATCCTGTAAGTAAATGTTGTTAGATGCTGAGGAACCGACAATATGGAATTCCTCAGGGGAGAGGGCAGAATAGGAAAGGAAAGTGAAAGAATTATCAGCAATGCGAGCATCGGAATAGCCAGCTTTCTCCGATGTTCCCTTTTCGAAAAGAACACAGCCCAGCACCCTATAACGGCAAGAATATTGCCCATTGCTGACCTCGACGCGGAGAAGAACGCCGCGACTATTCCCCAAATAACTGTAAATCCCCAGGAGGCTTTTGTCCTCACTTTCTCAGATGATGCGAAAAAAAGGAGGAAAAAAGGGAAAATAAGTCCTGCGAAAAAACCGAATTTGTTCTTGTCTGCGTTCAAAAAGATGTTGGCGGAGGTGTAATAAAAATCTGTTCTGCCTGATAGAAAGCCTTCCAACCCCATAGCAAGAATTATTATGCCGAAAAAACATATGACCTTCCCGAGGCGCATGAGCATCCGGAGATCGAAAAATGTCGAGATGACCAGAAATATCATTACCGGCTTCAGGACGTCACTCTTTAATGCCATGAAGGAAGATTCCACATCTATGGAAAAAAGGGACGAGAGAATGCACGAAAAGATGAAAAGGAAGAAGGCTAATGAAACGGCATGGAAGGACACTTTGATTTCTTTGAAAAAGGCGAGAATTAGCCACGCTGTGAATGCCCCGTAAAGCCCCACGTTTCTCAGTCCTTCGCCTTTATCAAAGAGCCAAAAAAATATATACAGGCAGGCGCCGTATTCTACGGCGATTGACAAAAACCGCACTACCTGTTTTTTATACTCTGATTTCATGATGCTATGAACACGGTGGTCATCTGTTACCATATCGGTAATGCTGAGCCAGCATCTTCACGGCATCATCAAGATATTGTGAGTCTGATTCGCAGAAATGGCGGATGTAGCCACCCACTTTTCCCTCTCTCACCTTAAAGGAATTCGGATCAGAAGGATCTGATGGCATAAGCACCCGACTATGAAATTCTCCCTTTAACTCCATTCGTTTCATGTTGTCAAAGTCAGCAAAAGCGACGGCTTCCCTAACACTATCGATATTTATGTTCTCTATGCCGAGAAATATTAATAGTCTCATGAGTTCGCCAGGAGCATCCCGCTTCATGTCTTCATAACGGATGAGCAGGCACTGCGGATGTTTATTTAATCTCCGGTGCCATATGTTCATCACATTGACGACAGTGCGGATGCCGTAGCGTTTGTGTTTTATAAATTCGTTCATGTCGCAGGCAATTTTTTTCTTCGATCGTTTTGTCTTCTGATAATAGAGTGATACAACAATATCTCTTGGATCACGCGATAACAGTATGATTTTCTTCTTGACGAGAATGTTATCCGGTATGATGTATTTCCCGAGAATGCGCTGAATCCATGATGCATCCGAGAAATGCAGCCAGAGTTCGTGACTGAATAGAAGAGAGGGTATTTTTTTGTTAAATTTCCTGAGGTCACATAGCTCAAAAGGGACGTTGTAGTGCAGAGAAAGATATTTATTCAGTAAAACTCTCAACCATGTCCTTCCGCTTTTCCCGACCGATAAAATCAGCACATCGGAAGTTTTGTATTTATTCAATCCCGAAGTCACATTCCACTTAATAATCATTCAGAATCCTTCCGGCACAACACGGTCTTATACACCGATTCCCATTTTTCAGCGGTTGCCCTGATCCCGAATTTTTCCCTGACAACTCTTCTCGCGTCCAATCCCATCTTGGATGACAGTTCTCTGTTGGTGATGAGCGTTTTCAGGGCTGCAGCAAGCCTGAGCGGCTCCCCCGGCGGCACGAGCAATCCTGTAACTCTATCCTCTATCACCTCCGTAATACCACCAACTGTCGTTGCGATAACGGGTTTCCCCATGGCCATTGCCTCGACAAGGATATTCGGAAAACCTTCTTCACCCACTGAGGGTATTGCCAGGATGTCAATAGAGGAAAGGATATCCGGAATGTCATTCCTATTACCCGTAAACAGGGTTATCCCGCTGATATTCAATGCTGCCGTCTTTTTTTGAAGGGCATCTGCAACCGGACCGTCACCTACTATAAGCAATTTCATGCCGCCGAATTCGTCTTTTAAAAGAGCGACAGCTTTTATGAGGTGTTCAACCCCTTTGAAATTCACCAGCCTTCCTATAAAACCAATCAGGATATCGTCCTTCCCGATTGAGAGTTCCTCCCTTATATCCTTGAATGTTTTTTCGGGATCGAATCTGACCGTATCGACTCCGTTATAAATAACGGTTATTTTTAATGGGTCGATCTTAAGATAACTTAATACATCATTCTTGATGGCATCCGAGACGGCAACCAAGCTGTCGGCAATTTTAAACAATAGCCGGTTTATCATCTTTCTTTTACGGCTTTTGTCTTTGTCTGTATATACATTATGAACCGAGGCGATGACAGGTACGCCCGCCAGCCTGCCGGCAAGAAGGCCGTAAAGATTGGCGCGATAGTTATGGCTTCTGATGATGTGTATATGTCTATCCTTGATCAGTTTATAAAGATTCATCAGAAGTCGCGGGGAAAAGTTCCTGTAATCTTCCCTATTGAAGGCAATGAAGTCAACCCCCAGGCCTTCCACTGCCCTTCCCATCTCCATTTTTGGCCCGAAGCAACATACATGGGGTGTGAATGTTTCTCTGTCATAAACCTTCAGGAGGTTGAGGATCTGGTTTTGAATGCCCCCTGTCTGCGAATTCGGATAGATATGCAATATATTGATTTTATCCATCGCGGAGTCTTTTCACCGCGATAATGAAAAAACCTGTAGTAATAATGTCCTTTCTCTGCGTTTTGCTGTCAAGGGCCTTAATAAGGGGGGCCTGAATTCTTACCAGCTTTCGTAATAATCTGTTCAGTAAGGTTGGATGCTGGTAAGTATATTTGATAATCAGATCGCTTATTACCGCCGCGATGCCACCCATAGGTTCAATCTTCTCGGCTTCAAACCCTGTCTTTTGCAGCTCTCTCCTCAGTCTGTCGGGAAGCCACCTCTGAAAGTCATGGGGGCCTTTATGGATTGAATTCAAAAATGGCATGGATGCGACGAGCTTCCCGTTATGTTTTAGTACCCTGTACACTTCTTTCAGTGCATCCTCAGGATTTTCGAGATGTTCCAGGACTTCGGTCATTATGACCATGTCGAAAAAATTATCCTCGACGGGGATTTTGTCTGCGGAAGACAGGTAATCGGGGTTCGAGGAGGCGTCGATATTCAGATACTGCCAGGAATCCACTTTGTCGGCGGGGGGGGTGAAGTCGCCCCTTTTCCT
>JAGSYM010000018.1 GCA_018262395.1 Nitrospirota bacterium
CCATTCTTTCTCAGAGAATCGGCAAACACCGAGTCCCCGCCGTTCAGGGTGAGAATGAGCTTGTCTCCATCAAGCGTGAAGCCCGCATGTGAGAGTTTTGATTGCAGTGGAGGGGCCATTTTTCTGAGAGCCCTTTCCCGGATTTCATCGGTAATTGTCTGTCCTTCTGAAGCAATGGCCGGCGTTTCCTGACTGACAGGTGCAGGCAGTGACACGAATTCCTCTTCCTGCACCTGTGAAAGTCTTGCAGAGGATTCTCCTTCAAATCCGCGGTTTCCCGATGATATATCGTGCGTGATGGCAGGGGAGATTTTTTCGATATCTGCCTTTCCTGAATCCGGGACAAGCCTGATATATTTCTCCAAATTTTCGATCACCTCCCTGAGCGGTTTCATGTCACGCAGAAAACTTGCTTTTAAGAGGGATATTTCGAATGCAAAGCGCGGTACCGAAGCGTTTCGCACATCGAGTTCCGCTCTCAGTAATTCTGAAAGCAGGAGGGTGAGATGGTCTTCCGATGTCTTCCGCAGTATGTTCTGCATGGCCGATAGATCTTCTTTGCCCAGATCGAGCATTTCATCTGGCTTTTTCAGAATGCTCAGAACAAGCATGTCGCGGAAGAACTGAATAAGCTCACGGATAAAAGATCGGATGTCGGTGCCCTTTTCCGCGAGTTCAGCCGTGAGTGTCAGGATCTCTTCCCTTTTGCCCTCAATCAGTGAGCTCGCGAGCTGAGCGATGAGGTTGAAATCTGTTATGCCGATGAGATCTTTTACATCCGTTTCACTGATATCTGATGAAAACGATGAAAGTTGATCGAGTATGGTGAGTGAATCGCGAAGGCTTCCGTCAGCCGCCCGTGCTATCATTTCGAGTGCCGGGCCTGAGATACTGATGTGTTCCTCTGTGGATATTTTTTTCAGCCGGTCCTTTATCAGGAGACTGGATATCCTCCTGAAAGGCAGATGCTGGCACCGGGACAGGACAGTAGCAGGAATCTTCCCCGGTGCTGTTGTCGCAAGAACAAAGACGACATGTGAAGGCGGTTCTTCAAGGGTTTTGAGCAGGGCATTAAATGCTGAGCCAGACAGCATGTGTGTTTCGTCGATAATGTAAACTTTGTATCTACCCCCTGATGGAACGTATTTAACCCGTTCTCTCAGGTCCCGGATATCATCAACGCTGTTATTCGATGCACCGTCAATTTCCATTACATCTACTGAAGACCCCTCTTTTATTGATGTGCAGAAGGAACACACCCCGCATGGAGCCGATGTCGGTCCAGCCTGGCAGTTCAACGCTTTTGCAAGGATGCGTGCTGTTGAGGTTTTCCCGACTCCCCGCGGACCTGAAAAGAGATACGCATGGGCAATCTTTCCCTGATCAATGGCGTTTTTGAGTATGCGGGTAATGGGTTCCTGACCGATAAGGTCATCAAACCCCTGAGGCCTCCATTTTCTTGCCAGTACTAAATAGCTCATAACAGTAGTTGTATGTTATCAGTCCAAAATTAGTAATCTCCCCTAACCCCTCTTTAAAAAAGAGGGGGACATACCTTTCAATTCCCTCCTGTTAGAGGGGAAATATTCCTCCCTTTACTAAAGGGAGGTGAGGAGGGATTACTCATGTAAGATATTGATCTCCTTACGACTTGTGGTTTCCTGTCTTTCTCCAGCCTGAGAGCGGCTACCTCCGGCACCCAGGAAAAACGCTTACCGCTGCTTCCTTCCGGATCTGACGGGGTTCACATCCACCTGCTGCGAAGGGCCGTTCCCAGGCTGCAGAAAGACAATATGGCGGAGAGAGTGGGATTTGAACCCACGGTACGGGATTAGCGTACACACGATTTCCAGTCGTGCTCCTTCGGCCGCTCGGACATCTCTCCACAAACTACAGTAGTCAGTAAATAGTAAACAGTAAATTCGTTCCGTATTTTACCATGAATGAAAAGTTAGCAGTAAAATCAGGGCTATGAAGAAAGCTTTTTCCTGAGTAAATCGTTGACCATCTGAGGGTTTGCCTTGCCCTTTGTCACCTTCATAACCTGCCCGACAAAGAATCCCAGGAGCTTCTCCTCACCGAACCTGTAACGTTCCGCCTCTTTCGGGTATTTTGATATAATTTCATCGACAGCCTTTTCAATCTCACCGGAATCGCTGATCTGCACAAGACCCTTTTCTTTCACAATGACGTCCGGGGCCTTACCGGTTGTGTATATTTCTTCAAAGACCGATTTGGCTATCTTTCCGCTGATCGTGTCATCATCCATCAGTCTCAACATATCAACAAGCTGGCTCGGTTTCAAAGAACAATCCTCAATAGTTTTATTGTCTGCATTCAATAGTCTCATGAGATCACCCATAACCCAGTTAGCAACGGATTTTGGCTGGCCGCCGAGTTTCACCGCCTCTTCATACCAGTCAGCCAAAGGTTTTTCAGATACGAGCAGGTCGGCATCAGTTTCAGGGAGACCATATTCTGAGACAAACCGCTCTCTCTTGACATCCGGAAGTTCGGGCAGGGAGGATCTGATTTCATCGATCCATTCTTTTTCAACAACAACCGGCACGAGGTCGGGTTCCGGGAAATACCGGTAATCATGTGCTTCCTCTTTTCCCCGCATTGATTCTGTTACACCCCTGTTCGGATCCCACAGTCTTGTTTCCTGCACAATCCGGCCACCACTCTCGATGACCTTTATCTGGCGTTTTATTTCATATTCAAGGGCTTTTTCGACAAACCTGAAAGAGTTGATATTCTTGATCTCTGTCCTTGTTCCAAATTCCGTTTGGTTCACTGGTCTCAGCGATATGTTTGCATCACACCTGAGCGAACCCTGCTCCATATTCCCATCACAAACGCCAAGATATCTGAGTATGGCCCTCAGTTTTTTCATATATTCAACTGCTTCCTGAGGACTTCTGATATCCGGTTCAGAAACAATCTCCATGAGCGGCACGCCCGCCCTGTTCAGATCCACAAAACTGTAAGTCCCTGCTCCTTCATGGATATTTTTGCCCGCATCCTCCTCCATATGGATTCTCGTAATGCCGATTTTCTTCACGTTTCCGTCAACGATGATACCGATGTATCCATGCTCGCAGACAGGGAGTTCATACTGACTTATCTGATAGCCTTTTGGAAGGTCGGGATAGAAATAGTTCTTCCGTGCGAACCTGCTGAAAGAAGAGATTCTGCAGTCAGTGGCAAGTCCCGTCTTTATCGCAAACCAAAGGGCTTTTTTGTTCAGGACAGGGAGTACGCCGGGCATCCCGATACACACGGGGCATGTCTGTGTGTTCGGTTCAGAGCCGAATTTTGTTGAGCAGCCACAAAATATCTTTGTATCCGTGAGCATCTGTGCGTGAACTTCAAGGCCGATTACCGTTTCGTATTTCACAGGTCAGGTTTCCTCCTGTGCCAGTCGGTGCTCTGTTCATAGGCATGGGCTACCCTGAGAACAGTCTCCTCATCAAAATGCTTCCCGATGCATTGCAACCCTATCGGCAGATTATCCGGTGTGAACCCGCAGGGCACAGAGATTGCAGGTAATCCGGCCAGATTGACGGATATCGTGAAAATATCGGACAGGTACATCTGGAGCGGGTCAGCGGTCTTTTCACCGATCCTGAATGCAGGGGTTGGCGTCGTGGGCGTTACGAGAAGGTCAACCTGTCTGAAAACATCCTCAAAATCCTGCTTGATCAGGGTTCTTACCTGCTGGGCTTTTTTATAATATGCCTCGTAATAGCCGGAAGATAATGTATAGGTGCCGAGCATGATTCTCCTCTTAACCTCAGAACCAAATCCGCGTGCCCGTGTATTCAGGTACATATCCATGAGGTCCCTGCCCTCAGCCCTGAGTCCGTATTTCACGCCGTCATACCGTGCAAGGTTTGATGAAGCCTCTGACGTTGCAAGAATGTAATACGCCGCTATCGCATATTCTGTATGAGGCAGCGACACCTCGACAGGGGTTGCGCCAAGTCCTTCAAGTTTCTTGATGGCTGCGTACACGGCGCTTTCAATGTCTTTATCAATGCCTTCAATGAAATATTCTTTTGGAATGCCGAGCTTTATCCCTTGTATATCTTTATCGAGCACTCCGGTAAAATCAGGTACGGGCAACGGGGCAGACGTGGAATCACGGGGATCATGACCGGAGATGGCATTCATTAAGAGTGCGGTATCCCGAACATTTTTTGTAAGAGTACCTATCTGATCAAGTGAAGATGCAAAGGCAACAAGGCCATACCGTGAAACTCTCCCGTAGGTTGGTTTCATCCCGACGACTCCGCAGAGTGCAGCGGGTTGCCTGATCGATCCGCCGGTATCAGATCCAAGCGCAGCAATGCATTCATCGGCTGCAACTGCTGAGGCAGAACCTCCGCTTGACCCTCCCGGGATCCTTTCGAGATTCCAGGGATTTCCTGTTACATGGAACCCTGAATTTTCTGTTGATGAACCCATCGCAAATTCATCCATATTTGTCTTCCCGGTAAGGACATATCCGTTTTCACGCAGTCTTGATGTGACGGTACTCTCATAGGGGGGAATAAAATTGGACAGCATTTTGGACGAACATGTTGTCGGAATGCCTTTTGTGCACATGTTGTCTTTCACGGCAAGAGGAATGCCGCGAAGCATTGTGACCGGTGTGCCTGCATTGATTTCCTTCTGAGCGTTTTCTGCCATCTCGAGAGCTTTTTCCCGCGTCAGGGTCACATAGGCTTTGACCCTGCCTTCGACAGCGTCAATTCGCTGAAAGACAGCGTTTATGACATCCTGAGCAGACACCTCTTTTGTTTCGAGGAGATGTATCACCTCAGAAATTGAAAGTCTGAACAGTTCCACTGCGTGCAAATTCTCCTTAAGATTCGATAAAAAAAGTTATTCATTATGGCATGAGATACGGAATATCTCAAGACGTTGCCCCCTCTATTTTGTCGTGATGTCAGATGAGATATCTGTGCTCCGAAAAACACTATGAAGAAGTTGTGAAGAGCAGCTCTTCTACTTGACAATATGGTCATAATTAATTATTGTTACATAATTATTTTTATCCGCAATATCCTGAGAGGTGAAATTTTTGGCGAAAAGCAAGTTTATACTTTCACTCCTGTTTATTTTTTTATTGTCGTTCTATTTCACTCCCCAGGCTTTTCCCCAGGATGCAGCTGATGAAACAGAAGAGGCCGTAGAAGATGAGCAGGCTAATGATACGGAAGAGAAGCCGAAAGAGGTACAGGGTCAGGTCCAACCTCCGGTAGCCCCCATTGCTGGACCGGCTACTGGTCAACCGCCTCAGGAAGTAAAACAACCTGTTGTTGAGCCTCAGCAACCAGCAGCTCCTCAGCCGCCAGTCGCACCGCAGCCTCCTGTGCCGGCCGAGCCTGCAGTTCAGCAGGCAATTCCTCCTGCGCCTGAAACAGCGCCCACAGTTCCGCCTGCGGTTCCGCCACAGCCGGCTGCGCCTCCGCCACCACCCGTGCCTCAACCACCAAAAGCAGCTCCTACAGTCAGTTTCTTTTTTGACGATGCGGATATCTATGAAGTAATTCAGACAATCTTTGCCGATGTCCTCAAAGTCAATTACATCGTTGATGCACAGGTCAAGGGTAGGGTGAACTTCAGGACGATTACACCCGTGCCGAAGGATGAAGTGTTGGCGATCATAGAAATCGTCCTGAGAATGAACGGGATCGGATTTGTTGAAGAACACGGGCTTTACAGAATAGTGCCCTTGACGGATGTCCCGAAAGAACTGGTGTATTCTCAGATAGGAAAAGCGCCTGAAAAGGTTGCCATCGATATGATTACATTCAAGAACCTGGAACTCAAGGAGGCTATGCCTGATATTGAGAATGCATTGGGACTACACCTAAAAGGAGGAACTGTAAGAATCCTTCCCATATACCGCCTTAATTCCCTCATCGTTGTTGCAACGTCAAGTGAACAATTATTTTATATAAAGAAATGGGTCCAGGTGCTCGATGATATGTTCTCTGTAACAAGACTGAAGATTTTCGTGTATCCTTTGCAGAACAGCAAGGCAACACATATCGCATCGCTCATGCAATCAATTTTTTCGGGGAGTTCGGCAGGAGCAGCGACGACACCAAGTCCAACGCCAACGCCGAGACCGGCAACGCCAAGAACTGCAACAACCGGAACAACCACTCAACCGACAACTACCACAAGCACAGAGCTGAGAACCGGAGCAGCAGCAACTGTGAGCGGAGGAGGAAAATTCGTTTCCCCTGAAACAAAAGTGTTTGCTGATGAGATAACGAACTCATTAATCATCCTCGCAACACCAGCTGATTACTCTTTTATAGAAGAGACAATCAAGAAGATAGATATCCTTCCGAGGCAGGTTGTGATCGAGGCACTTGTCGCTGAGATAAAGCTGACGGATGACCTGAGTTTCGGGCTTGCGTGGTCTCTAAAAACTGATATCAATTTTTCGATGAAACCTTTTGACAACCCTGTTAAGCTCGATGGTCGAATGGGGCAAAGGTCGTCTTCTCTGGGCGGTGAGGATGCAGCCACACTCTCGGGATCAGGGTTTAGCTTCCTTGCGACTGATCCTTCAGGAATCGTGAGAGCCCGGCTTGAGGCCCTTGCATCAGCCTCACGGGCACGGGTTCTGGCGTCTCCGCACGTCCTTGTCCTCGACAACCGGGAAGCACGGATTCAGGTCGGCGATCAGGTCCCGATTGCGACTTCCGAGTCAAATATCACAGGGACGGACTCAATCCAGAGAACAATTCAGTATAAGGACACTGGCGTTATTCTTAAGGTAAAGCCTCAGGTGAATGAGGGTGGACTTGTCACGCTGGAGCTCTCACAGGAAGTCTCTACGTACAGCATACAAAGAATCTTTGACTCTGATCAGGTTGTCATAAGTAAAAGGGAGGCAACGACAAACCTTGTTGCGCAGAACGGGCAGACGATTGTTATCGGAGGCCTGATAACAGAGCAGACATCGAAAGCAAATGAGGGTATTCCTTTTTTGAGCAAGATACCTCTTTTTGGTTATCTCTTCGGTTCTCTAACAGACAAATATGAACGAAGAGAGCTTATCATCCTGCTCACACCGCATGTCATGAGGAATCTGAATGAAGCCGGTGATGTAACATCAGACTTTTTACAGAGGATGAAGGGTGTTCATCAGGATGTTGATACAGAGGGACTTGTAACAGATATGAGGGAACGGTACAAAGCACAAGGCAATAAGGAACAAAATATCCAAGACTTAAAGCAAAACACCCCTTGACAGTAACCTTCGTTTTTCTGCACTGCATCTCCACTCATGATGTTCAATTGAGTTTATCCCGATTCTTTCTTTTTACATCTGAATAATACTATGGTACGAACGTTATCTCAGGAACGGTCACCCTGAACTTGTTTCAGGGTCTTCAAATTCGTTATTCTTGTAAAGATGCTGAAGCGGGTTCAGCATGACAGGTGTGTAATCGGAATGATAAATTGTGCGGTGGCACTGCAGATCGGACAGATGTCTTGTGAGATGTCCCGCACAGAAAGTGTGGTATGAAAAAAAAATCTTTAGAATACTATAAAGATTTAGTTGTTGTTCTTACCCAGAAAGAACTCAAAGTGAGATATAAGAGGAGCTTTCTCGGCTATCTCTGGTCGATCGCCAATCCGCTCGCTCTTGCCCTGGTTTTTTTTGTCGCTTTCAAAATATTCATGAGGATCCCAATAGAAAACTACACATTATTTCTCATTACCGGCCTCTTCCCGTGGCAGTGGTTTCTTAATTCCGTGAGCAGTTCAGCGATGGTTTTTGTTGGTAACGCTACATTAATAAAGAAAATGCATTTCCGGCATGAGGTTCTCATCGTTGCGACAATACTGAATGACATGTTGCATTTTATTTTATCGATTCCGGTTATCATTCTCTTCCTGTTCATTTACGGTTTCAAACCAAGTATGGAGTGGTTCATAGGTATTCCGGTCTTGCTCGTGATACAGTTCATGATGACCTTTGGATTTTCTCTCGCAATTTCGGCGATAAATCTGTTCTTTCGAGATATTGAAAGAATAGTGTATATCCTCACCTCGCTGATGTTTTATATGATTCCGATCATTTATTCGGTAGACATGATCCCGCGTGAATATCAGACACTCGTTATGTCCAATCCGTTATCTATCCTCATGATCAGCTGGAGAAATCTTTTTATGCACGGAACACTGGCATTCAAGGACGCTGCCATTGCATTTTTCTATTCCGGAGCGGTTTTAGCGGTTGGCTATCTCATATACAGAAGATTGAAATGGAGATTTGCTGAGGTTCTGTAGATGGATTATCCTATATCGTTCAAAGATGTTTATAAAGAATATCCATTTTACCAGCATTTAACCGCCGGATTTAAATCGTTTTTATTCAATCTGCCAAAAAGTATCGCATCGTTAAAAAAGACGAGATTTGTGGCACTCAAGGGGATATCCTTTGAGGTCGAAAAAGGGGAAATCTTTGGCATTGTTGGCAGAAATGGATCGGGCAAGAGTACTATTCTTGGACTCATAGCCGGGGTTTTGAAACCTGATAGTGGTTCCATTGTAACCCATGGAAAGATTTCGTCTCTCCTTGAACTGGGGGCAGGCTTTCATCCTGAGTTATCGGGTATCGAGAACATTATCTTAAATGGAATCCTTTCCGGAAATACGCGGGTGGAAATGATGAAGAAGATGGAGGAGATTATAGATTTCTCCGAACTCGGTGATTTTATTTATCAGCCGCTCAGAACCTATTCTTCGGGAATGCATGCACGGCTCGGGTTTTCTGTGGCGGTGCACGTAGATCCCGAAATCCTGCTTGTGGACGAAGCGCTTGCAGTCGGTGATTTGGAATTCAAGGAAAAGTGCAACAGAAAGATGAAAACGTTCATGGAGTCGGGAGCAACGATTATCATCGTCAGCCATGACATGCCTGCAATAGCAGAACTGTGCAGCAGAGTTGCGTGGATAGATGGAGGCACTATTATGAAAATCGGTAGTCCCCGAGAGGTTATCAGGGAATATTTACACTCTCTGGGCATTGTTCTTGATGAGGAAGAAGCTGAGCTGCTGAGTGAATCAGAAATCGAGACTGTGGCTGATAAGAATGATACGATTCAACATTCCGGAGATGTTTTAGCATTAGTTGCTGAACCCCCTGATGCCCAGGACAGAGGCGAAGCTGTTGCACAGGATCTGATTTCACCACCAGTGCATGTCCCTTCCTCATGGTGGGATTCACCCATCATCATGCAACAGATTGAGGCGTTCATTACCGGTGACCCCGGAAGAAGTTTTTATGACTATCTGAAAAAAGAACATTCCATTGCCGGCCTTCAGAAAGGCTTGAGTATCTGTCATAAGTTGAAGGGATTAGAACAGAGTTTTACGAAATATCATACATGCGCATCATTCGACATTCTGAATGATTTCGATGTGCCCGACTACCTGACGCATGAGATAGGGAAAATTAAGCCCAGCCAATATGATTTATTGCTCAGCGTTGACGTCCTCAGCCATATCGGCAACCTTGAACATTTTTTAAAGGATGCAGAGAATATTCTGAAAGATGATGGGTTTGTCGTTGGACTGGAGTACACCGGCCCCGCACATTTCCAATGGACGGAGCAGGAACTCATCATAGCAGATATGCTCGCTACAGCGTTCAACAGCCAGCCTGATTTGACTTTCATCGCTGAAACAAAATCTGAAAAGACTGCTACTCCTTTTCCGGACGAAAAAGCTGCTGTGAGCTCAGACATTGTCATCCCCACGCTGGAGAGGGTCTTCGATATTATTGCCGTCAGGTATTTTGGAG
>JAGSYM010000207.1 GCA_018262395.1 Nitrospirota bacterium
AATAACCTCATGCTCCACGCTGACAAAGGAACATATAATTTTTCAGAAAAGAGTTTTACTACAGATACTCTTGTTGAAGCCAGGGCGGAAAATTACCGTATAACAGCGGATTCGCTGGACCTCGATGTCGTGTCATCTGCTATTCAGACAGAAGGCAGGGTGCGCCTCGAGGGGAAGGGGTTTTCTGTGGAAGGGCAAGGCATGGAGGCTGATAAGGAACAAAGGGTACGGATATTGAACGATGTTAAAGCGATTTTTCATAACTGATTTTTGCCGTTTGTGGTGTGTGCTGGCTCTTTTTTTATTCATTGCCACGGATATCCTTGCTGAGAGTTCAGCGAAAAAGATAAAAGGACCGATTACGATAACCTCTGAGATGCTGACAGCTGATAACCAGGCCCACACAGCGCTTTTCGAAAAGGCGGTTATTGCCCGGACAACCGACATGACTATGTATGCCGACAAAATGCTTGTCTATTATGACAAGGTAAGCGGCAATGTTACCAGAATTGATGCAGGTGGCGCAGTCAAGGTCGTTCGAGGGGATCGGATTATTACTGCTCAAGAGGCAGTGTATTATGCAAACGGGGAAAAGATTATCTTTACCGGGGAACCGAAGGCCGTTGAAGGTCAAAATGTTGTCACGGGCAGGGAAATGACATACCTTATGAATGAAGATCGTTTTCTTGTAGAAGGCAGCAAAGTCTTCCTCACCAAAGAGAAAGAGCAATAGGGCATCTGTCATGCACCTTCTTGAAGCAAAAGATCTGGTAAAAAATTACGGAAAGAGGCAGGTCGTCAGTGGTCTGAATCTTTATGTCAGCACCGGTGAGATTGTTGGTCTCCTGGGACCGAATGGTGCGGGAAAGACAACCACCTTCTATATGATGGTTGGACTGATCAGGCCGGATGGGGGGCAGATTTTTCTTGATCATGAGGATTTGACCGCCTTGCCGGTGTACCGGCGGTCCCTCATGGGCATAAGCTATTTACCCCAGGAACCATCGATATTCAGAAAACTTACCGTTGAAGACAATATCAAGGCAGTGCTCGAGATACGGGGATTGAAGCGGGATGAGATTGATGCCGAGGGGGAACGCTTATTGGAAGAGTTTCATCTTCTCCACCTCTCGAAAAAAGAGGGATATAAGCTTTCAGGAGGTGAGAGGAGAAAGACAGAAATCGCCAGAGCAATAGCAATAAAACCGAGATTCATCCTCTTTGATGAGCCGTTTGCCGGCATCGACCCCCTGGCGATCATTGAGCTGAAGAAGATGCTCAGCTATCTGAAGAGTAAGGGCATCGGGGTGCTGATTACGGACCACAATGTTCGGGATACCCTTTCTATTACCGACAGGGCATATATAATCAGTAACGGACAGATACTCGAAGAAGGAAGTCCTGATAAGATTGCGTCAGATTCGAGGGTTAAAGAGGCTTTCCTTGGTGAGGAGTTTACCCTGTAATGGCACTTGAGAGCAGGCTTGAACTCAGACTATCGCAAAAATTAATCCTGACGCCGCAACTTCAGCAGGCGATCAAACTGCTCCAGATGCCTCATCTTGAACTCTCGCAGTTTCTGAGCCAGGAGCTCATGGAAAATCCCTTCCTCGAGGAGACTGCAGATGAAGTACCAGCAGAGGAACTCACTCAGGAAGAAAAAGACTCTGCCGAGGTTGAGGAACCTTATGAGGATGAAGGGGCTCCACTCGAGAAGCTTATGAACTTCTCGGTTGACGAATATTTCGAAGACCGGATTTCCGATGGGAGAGATATGGGATATTTCAATCCCGGAACTATCACCCCTCCGTCATTTGAACAATTTCTTTCACGAAAACCCGATTTATACGACCACCTTTTATGGCAACTGAGGCTCTCGAATGTATCGGAACATATTAAAAGAGTCGGGGAAATCATCATAGGGAATATCGATGAAAACGGATACCTCACCGCTTCTCTCGAAGAAATCCGTGATGCAGGGGGAGCGCGGTCCGAGGAGGTTGAGCAAGCCCTTGCGGTGATACACAGTTTTGATCCTTCCGGAGTCGGTGCGCGGGATATTGCAGAGTGCCTTCTTTTGCAGGTCAGGGGATTACAGCTCCAGGGGACAATCGTTGAAAAGATTATCAGGAATAATATGCATGAACTGGAGAAGAAAAAATATTCTGTAATAGCGCAGCAGCATGAGCTTCCCCTTAAGGATGTCCTTGCAGCAGTGAAGGTCATCGAGGGGCTTGAACCGAAACCGGGCAGAAATTTCTCGAGTGCCGCCCCCAACTATGTCACCCCTGATGTATATCTGATCAAAACAGCGGAAGGGTATCAGATTATTCTGAATGATGAGGGGGTCCCGAAATTGAGACTCAGCAGCTTCTATAAAAATCTTATCCACCAGAACAATGCATTTCCCAAAGAAGACAAACATTTCCTCATCGAGAAGATGCGTTCTGCGGTCGGACTGCTGAAGAGTCTTGATCAGAGGGAGAGGACCATTTATCGTGTTACCGAGACGCTTCTTGATCTCCAGAAGGATTTTTTCAGCAATGGTGTGGAACAACTCAAACCGTTAACACTGAAAGAAGTCGCTTCAGTACTGAATCTGCATGAGAGCACGGTAAGCAGAGTTACCTCAAACAAATATTTATCTTGCGAACACGGTGTCTTCGGGTTCCGTTACCTCTTCAGCAGCGGACTGAGCAGTGGGATGGGGAGTGTTTCATCAACATCGGTAAAAAACACCATCAAAAAAATCGTATCTGAAGAAGGCAGCCGGAAGCCACTGAGTGATCAACATATCGCTGCAATGCTGAAAAGCGACGGAATTATGATAGCACGGAGAACTGTAGCGAAATACCGGGATGAACTTGGGATACCATCACAAATACAGCGAAGAAAATCGGCTCACTAAAAGGAGGATATATGAATATCATCATTACAGGAAGACACCTTGAAATTACACCTGCCCTGAAAACCTATGGGGAGAAGAAGATTAAGCGATTTGACCGTTACTTATCGAATATTGCAGAAGCGATTATGACGATCAGTGTGGAAAAGTACCGGCATAAAGTGGAAGTCCTGATGAAAGTGAACGGTGTCCTCATCCAGGCAGAAGGAATAACCGGTGATGTGTATTCAGCAATAGATGAAGTAGCAGAAAAACTCGAAAGACAGATCAAGAAGTATAAGGAAAAACTTGTTTCCCACAGAAAATCAGAAGGAAAAGCCGCTGCTCTGGCCGTAGAGACCGTTGCGCCGGAAATCGGCAGGATAATAAAAAATAAACGGTTCGAACTGAAGCCGATGAACCCAGATGAAGCGGCCATGCAGATGGAACTCCTCGACAAGGATTTTTTCGTCTTCACAAACGACAACAGTGGTGATATCAATGTCATCTACCGCAGAAGAGACGGCAATTTCGGTCTCATAGAACCGGTTAAGTGAAGATGCGGGATTCTCTATCTCTAACCTGCTTTATTCATAAATTGACTCTATGCCGGCAGATACAGTATTCTCGCTCATTCTCGGCCCGAATAAATTCGGACCTCCGAGGTGAATTCTGTCTTCGACAGTATTCAAATCCGCTCAAATACACTATCTGCCGTATCGTTTATGAATAATTTCGGCTAAAAGGT
>JAGSYM010000208.1 GCA_018262395.1 Nitrospirota bacterium
AAGCGACCGGAAAACTCCTTCATCAAATGCGCAAAGCGGTTACTTCGATTGATGTGAGACATTCGAATGGAAATCAATAAAATAATACTCCAAACGTTGATGCAAGGCTCTTATCGATGGTACGGGTGACTGAACTCGCTATCCTTTTCCCATTCAAATCATAATGCCAGAAAAAGGGGCGCTGTCCCTATTTTTTATGCTCCATACGTAAAACAGAGAAAGCCTATTTTGAGATGAGTTCTGGTTATAATATTACATTAAGTGATTGTATCGAACGCAAGTACTCCAGTCAGGAGATGATGATGAAAGCTGAGATGAGCAGAACTATTCCACCGATAGACGCAAACGCCCCATCCCGGACAGAAACAGCCACAATCGCTCTCGGCTGATTCTGGGGACCCGACTCCCAGTTCGGGGTCATCCCGGGGATCGTCAGTACCCGGGTAGGATATACGGGTGGCACGAAAAGGAATCCTTCCTATACGAGCCTTGGTGACCATTCCGAGGCCTTACAGATAGACTACGACCCGGCAAGGATTTCCTATGAAGGTCTATTGGATATTTTTTGGAAAAGCCATGAACCTTCCATGCGGTCCTGGTCCAGACAATACAGGGCGGCAATTTTCTATCACGCCGATGAACAGCAGAGATTGGCCCTCGAAACAAAGGCTCACCTGCAGTCAGCGATGAAGAGCGAGATCGTGACCGAGATTGTTTCTTTCACCGAGTTCTATCTCGCTGAGGATTATCACCAGAAACATGCCCTCCAGCACAGTTACGAATATATGCAGGAAATGAAGGCTGTGTATCCCTCGTTTCGAGATGTTGTCTTTTCGACTGCCGCCGCCCGTCTCAACGGATATCTCGGCGGGTACGGAACGCTGGAGAATCTTCAGGCTGAACTGGACAGTTATGGTCTTTCCGAAAAGGCAGGAGAGCATCTCTTCAACTTCGTCAAGGCATCATCCCGCTATTCGTGCAAGAGATACGGCACCTGCTGATCTTGGTCCGGCAATGCGGCATTTTTTTGTGAGGACAGAATAGTGTCTCTTGCTCTGACAATACTCGTTCACATCATGCTATTCGCGGTCGCTACCTTCGGGACCTCGCTGCTTATTGAGCGGTATTATCACGGAAGGCTGAAATGGATACTTGTTCCGGCACTCGTGTTTATTTCCGGGGGTGTGCTTCTGAAGACCGCCTTTGTTCAGATGGTGTTATTGTCTCTGACGTCCACCTTCTCGCTTCAGGGGTTAGGGCTGATGCTGTTCGGCGGAGTGATGACCGGAATATTTTTCTCATTTTTGTGAATATTTTTCCGCCTGGTTCAGTTGATCCTCGAAAAAATGCTTACCTCTTCATAACTAACTTATCTCACAATAAGCTATGTTGTGTTTTTTTGTCATTCCGAACTTTTTCGGAATCTCCCTTTTATTATGTGAAAAGACCCTGAAACAAGTTCAGGGTGATGACAACAAATTTATAGATATTAATGGTTCAGCACACTAATACCCCTCCTCATTTTTGAGGATATCGGCAGACGATACCCTATGTCTGAATATTCTGTACAGCCAAATCTGGTAAGCAATGACCACCGGGACAAAAAGCAGCGCAACAACAGTCATAATCTTCAGTGTGTAGGGACTCGAAGAGGAGTTGAAGATCGTCAGATTGTATGCCGGATCGATATTCGAGGGGATGAGATTCGGATAGAGACCGATGACACCCGTAAGGGTGACCATGACGATCAGGGCACATGATGAGAAAAATGAAGCGGTATAGCGTTCCCTCAATGAAAATATCTTCACTCCAAATAGCGCTGCGACTGCTATTGCCGGTATGATGAACCACGCCGGGGCCGCAATAAAATTGCGATAGAGATTGGTCGCAAATGCCGTATAAATGAGGAAGAGAACCGCTGCAGCAGCGAGCGGATACCAGATCATTCCCGCAGTATGCATAGACCGGGCTCTGATATCTCCTTCGGTCTTCATGCTCAGCCAGAGTGACCCGTGTTGAAGAAATAACAATACAAAAAAGAGGCCGGTGAGCAATCCGTAAGGGTTGAGCAAGGTGAAGAGGGTCCCATGGTATCCCTGATCATCCATCGGCAACCCTTGGAAAATGTTTCCGAAGGCAACCCCGAAGAGCAAGGAAGGGATGAAGCTCCCCAACAATATCGCGAAGTCCCATCCTCTCTTCCATGTGGAAGACTCCCCCTTGGCCCTGAACTCGAGAGCCACGCCTCTGAAAATGAGGGCGAAAAGGATAATGAGAAGAGCCGTATACAGATAGCTGAACATCAGGGCGTAGGTTGTCGGAAAAGCCGCAAACGTTGCACCCCCGGCGGTAACAAGCCATACTTCATTCCCATCCCACACAGGCCCGATGGTCTGTATCGCTGCCCTTTTTTCCGCTTCGTTCTTGGCAAGAAAGCTGTGCAGCATGCCCACCCCGAAATCAAACCCGTCGAGCATGAAATAGACTGCCCACAGGACACCCCATAAAACAAACCATATAATTTGGAATTCCACGCTATCCCTCCTCTGCAACTGAAGATAATTTCATCCGGGAAACACTCTCTTCAGGGCCCTTTTTGGAATACTTTGTCAGCAGGTACACATCGATTACAGCAAGGAATCCGTAGAACAGAGTGAAGCCCGCCAGAGAAATGAGCACCTGTGAAGAATCGATTGATTTTGAAACAGCATCAGCAGTTCTCATGAGACCATACACAATCCAGGGTTGTCGGCCGACTTCCGCAACGATCCATCCAATCTGAACAGCGATGTAAGGCAGAATGAGCGCGAATAGCATGATTCTCAGAAAGGTCGGTTTTGTCTCGATGGTACCTTTTCTCGACAGCACCACAGCAAGTAATGATAACAGGATGAGGAGGAAACCGAGCCCGACCATGAGACGAAAACTCAGGAATGTTATTGTCACTGGTGGCCTGTCTTCCCGGGGAAATGCCTTCAACCCCTTCACCTCGGCTTCTTTGTCATGGAACGCGAGGTAGCTGAGCATTTTGGGCACCAGTATAGCTTCAAAAGAGTTCCTTTCATTCTTGGGGTCCGGGACAGCGATTATCGGATAGGCAGCCGCCTTCTGAGTCTCCCATACCGATTCCATTGCTGCAAATTTTGTCGGCTGGGTCTTCGCGATCTCCACTCCGTGAAAGTCGCCGGTCATCAGCACAAAGAGTGCACTGATCAGGGCAAACCGCGATGCAATTTTAAACGAGGTATTGAAGAACTGGATGTTGTTCTTCCTCAGGAGGTGGTATGCTGAAACACCCATAACAAAAAAAGCGGCAAGGACGTACCCGGAAAGGATCGTATGGAAAAATTTTGTCCACCCGTAAGGGTTGGTGAGCAGTGCCATAAAATCAACCATCTCGGCACGGTTGTTTCTCAACACATACCCGACAGGCTTCTGCATCCAGCCATTAGCAAGCAGTATCCAGAGTGCCGAGAGGTTTGTTGCAAACGCCACGATCCATATCGAAAGGGCGTGCATCTTCTTTGAAACTTTATTCCATCCGAACATCCAGAGCCCAATAAAGCTTGACTCGAGAAAAAATGCGACAGTGGCTTCAATTGCAAGAGGGGCCCCGAATATGTCCCCG
>JAGSYM010000209.1 GCA_018262395.1 Nitrospirota bacterium
ATTCGTTGGATTAAGGACAGGCTGAAAACTTCGCAGATTACTGCGGAGTTTTGTATAATGTAATTTTCTAAGAGGCTTTGGGAGGTAGAATTATGGCAGACAAGATTATTATCTACGGCAAGGACGGGTGACCGTATACCGAAAAGGCTAGGTCAGCGTATAAGGAAAATTCGGTATATATCAATGTTAAATCTGACAGTGGAAAATTGGAGGAAATGCTGAAGCACTCCGGCGGCGTCAGGAAAGTTCCTGTCATCCTTGAAGGAGGCAAAGTAACCATTGGTTACGGTGGCACCTGAGGTGTCTGATTACCGACTGAAATATACATTGAACGTCGTACACAGGAAAATGCAGAAACGAGTATTCCGGAGTATTCAATGAAGGGTATTATCCTTGCAGGGGGAAGCGGGACGAGGCTTTATCCGGTAACTCTCGGCGTCTGCAAGCAGTTGTTGCCGATTTATGATAAACCGATGATTTACTATCCCCTGTCCGTTCTAATGCTCTCAGGGATACGGGACATCCTCATCATCTCCACGCCCCAGGACCTGCCGCGCTTTATCAATATATTTGGTGACGGGTCCTCTTTAGGAGTGAATTTTTCATACCGGGAGCAGCACCGTCCCGGTGGTATTGCCGAGGCCTTTATTCTCGGCGAGAACTTTATCGGAGATGATCATGTCTGCCTCGTACTCGGGGATAATATCTTTTACGGACATGGTCTCACGAGCTTACTGATTAAAGCCAAAAATGACGTTGCACGCCATGGTGGCGCAACAATATTCGGTTACTACGTGAATGATCCTGAACGGTATGGCGTTGTTGAGTTTGATGAGAAAGGCACTGTCCTGTCGGTAGAGGAAAAACCCAGGGTCCCAAAGTCAAAGTATGCTGTGACAGGTCTCTATTTTTACGATCAGGGGGTGGTTGAGATTTCAAAAACAATACAACCATCCAGGCGGGGCGAGCTTGAGATAACCGATGTAAACAAGGTGTATCTGGAAAGGGAAAAACTGAAAGTGGAACTGATGGGACGGGGTTACGCCTGGCTCGATACCGGAACCCACGAAAGCCTTCTCGAAGCAGGAGAGTTTATTGCAACGATAGAAAAGAGGCAGGGGCTGAAAATAGCCTGCATAGAAGAGATAGCTTATAAATTAGGCTACATTGACGGGGAGCAACTTTCAAGGCTTGCCCAGAATTTCAATCACAACGATTACGGGAAATACCTGTTGCGGTTATTAAAATAACGTAAAAGGAAGGTATCTGATCCCATGCCCTTCAATTTTCAGCCTCTCGGCATACCTGAGGTCATTCTCATCGAACCCGGCAGATTTGAAGACCCCCGGGGATTTTTTATGGAAACCTATAAATACTCTGATTTTCTCCGGAATGGAATCCATGAGCATTTCGTCCAGGATAATTATTCCCGCTCTGTAAAAGGCGTGTTAAGGGGTCTTCATTTCCAGAGAAACCCCCATGTACAGGGTAAACTGGTTCAGTGTATCAGAGGAAAGATATTTGATGTGGCTGTTGATATCAGAAAGGGTTCGCCGACATATATGAAGTGGATCAGCATTGAATTGTCTGAAGAAAATAATCGTTTGTTTTACGTTCCACCGGGATTCGCCCACGGGTTCATCGTCGTCAGCGATATCGCTGATGTCATGTATAAATGCACGGGGGAATATTCGCCGGAGGACGACCGCGGGATCATCTGGAATGACCCCGATATTCAGATTCGGTGGCCAATACAGGGACCTGTTCTCTCTGAAAAGGACAGCGGACACCCGTTATTGCGGGACGCTGACAACAATTTTGAATATACACGGTAATATGAAAATCCTGATAACCGGTGCCAATGGACAGCTGGCAGGAGAATTCCAGCGGTTATTAGAGAATTATCCTCATGAGGTGACCGCTCTTGACAGAGAGACTCTGGATATATCGAACGATGATCATATCAAAAAAGCTTTTCTGGCGCATGCACCGGATATCGTTCTCAACTGTGCCGCATATAATCTTGTCGACAGGGCTGAAGAAGATTTTGAATCTGCCTTCAGGGTGAATGCCCTGGGAGTCAGAAATCTTGCACTCGCATGCAGAAAAACAAATGCCCTTCTGGTTCATTACAGCAGTGATTATGTATTTGACGGGACAAAGGAGGATTTCTATACCGAGGAAGATGAGACAAACCCTCTTAACAATTACGGGAAGAGCAAGTTGTCCGGGGAAAACTTCCTTAAGGAAGAGACAGATGATTTTCTGGTGTTCAGGGTCAGCTGGGTTTTTGGGGAAGGCAAGCAGAACTTTCTTTACAAATTACTGCAATGGGCAAAACAGAAAAAAGTTCTGAAAGTAGTATGTGACCAGATTTCCGTACCAACCTGCACACGAGATATTGCACATTTAACCATGTTTGCGATAAATAAAGGGTTGAGAGGCATGTATCATCTCACCAACAGCGGATATGCATCACGGTACGAAGTTGCACGTTTTTTCCTGGAGAGGCTTGGGATGGACAACCTCGTCCTTCCTGTCCGGTCTGATTCTTTCCCCTCTCCCGCGAAACGACCTTACTTTTCTGCTATGTCCAGTCTCGGGCTCGCTGAAGCATTGAATGTTGAAATACCGGCCTGGAAAATCGGCATAGAGAGTTATGTGGAGGCTATGTTCGAACAGGAGGAGATCTGATGGAAAAACTTCTGATTACAGGGGGAGCAGGCTTCATCGGGAGCGAATTTGTCAGGCAGGCAGTAAAACAAGGGGTTGAGATAGCTATTATTGACAAGCTTAGCTATGCCGGAGATCTGGAGCGGTTAAAAGAGGTTGAGCACAATTTCGCTTTCCACAAAGTTGATGTAACAAACCAGGAAGCTGTTCGGCAGGTCTTCAAATCAGAGAAGCCTGATACCATCGTCCACTGGGCAGCTGAAAGTCATGTCGACAGGAGCATCGCGGACCCGTCTCCTTTTCTCGATACCAATATAAAAGGAACCCTTGTTCTCCTCGAAGCTGCGCGGCATTATGGCATCAGGAGATTCATCAATATATCGACAGACGAGGTGTACGGCGACCTGAAAGAAGATGGGGAGTTCCGTGAAATCACACCGCTGAACCCCAGTTCGCCATACTCCGTGAGCAAGGCTTCTGCCGATATGCTCGGCAGGGCATATCACAGGACGTACGAAGTCCCGGTTATCACGGTCAGACCTTCCAATAACTACGGCCCGTGGCAATATCCCGAAAAACTCATCCCTGTCGTGATATGGAAGGCTCTCCATAACAAAAAGGTTCCTGTTTATGCGAGGGGCGAGAACATTAGAGAATGGTTGTTTGTCGCTGATTGCACAGATGCAGTCTTTGAGATCGTCACCAATGGTAAGCCGGGCGAGATCTATAACGTTGGGAGCGGTGAAGAAAGAAGAAACATTGATGTTGTCAAAATGATCCTGCAGATACTGGGGAAGTCAGAAGATCAGATAGAATTTGTGAAAGACAGGCTGGGACACGATTTCAGGTATTCTCTGAATTCACATAAAATACGTGAAGAGATCGGCTGGAAGGCAAAGGTACTTTTTGATGAAGGCATTGAGAAAACAGTAGCGTGGTATGTGGACAACATAGATTGGGTAAAACGCAAGTTATAAGTATGTTTAAGGATACTATTTTCAGGGAGTACGATATACGGGGAGTCGTCGGCATAGACTACGATGAAGATTTTGCTTTTGTCCTGGGCAGAGTTTTTGGTTCACTGCTCAGGGAAGCAAATCCGCATGCCCGTCAGGTAAGCGTCGGAAGGGA
>JAGSYM010000210.1 GCA_018262395.1 Nitrospirota bacterium
GTATGGGATGAAAAACTCGTCTGGGACGTCGAAAAGGTGAAAGACCTCTGCGTTTTTACTACGCATACACCAATTGAAGCCGGTCATGACAGATTTCCCTATGACCTCGTCCTCACAATCATGGGGGAAGTACTTCCGATAAAGGTTTTGAAAGAACTGGGTGGTAAGGAAAACCTAAACATGACCCGTTTGGGCCTTAACCTAAGTGAATTTATTAACGGTGTTGCAAAAAAACACGGTGAAGTCTCGAGGAATATGTTCCCAGGGTACGAAATTAGTGCTATCACAAACGGTGTCCATACATTTACCTGGACATGTGACAGCTTCAAAAGACTTTATGACAAGTATCTTCCAGGTTGGGCAAATGAGCCGGAATTATTCGTTCGCGTTGGCCGTATTCCCGATGATGAGATCTGGGGTGCTCATATGGAGGCAAAAAAGATTCTTTTTGATTACGTGTATGAAAATACCGGTGTCAAAATGGATGCTGATATTCTCACCATAGGATTTGCGCGAAGGACGACTGCATATAAACGGGCTGATCTCGTCTTCAGCGATGTGGAGAGACTTGAACGGATCGCGTCAGGAAAGCTGCAGATTGTGTATGCAGGCAAGTCGCATCCGCAAGACAATTTGGGTAAAAAGCTTATTGAGAAGATATTCGGAATGAAAGAGCGGTTGAAAGACAAAATCAAAATGGCATATCTGAAAAATTACGATATGGAGATTGCTCTCAAAATGGTTTCCGGTGTTGATATATGGCTGAATACTCCGCTGAGGCCACGGGAAGCATCGGGTACCAGCGGAATGAAGGCTGTCCATAACGGAGTAATGAATTTCAGCGTGCTTGACGGATGGTGGATTGAAGGACACATCGAGGGGTTTACCGGATGGTCCATTGGTCCAAGTCCGACAGAGACGAACTTAGTTGATAATTTGGATACAATGGATGCTGACGACCTCTATCAGAAACTTGAGACCGTTATCATCCCAATGTACTATTCAGACAGGCACGCCTGGACAAGGATGATGCAGAATGCGATTGGCAAGAACGCCTATTACTTTAACACCCACCGCATGATGCGCCGCTACGTCACCGAAGCCTACATACGATAGTAGGCAGTGGGCAGAAGACAGGAGAAAACCGTGGGTCTTAAATTCTCTTCAATTCATTTCGAAGAAAGCTAAGAAACAATAACATCATCTTGACAATTCATTTTGTGGGGAGTAATGTAACAATCAAATAGCAGCCGAAATCTATTTATAGGATGGATACGGGGGACCCAGAATATGGGGCGCATTTCCCGGGATTCCCAGGAATAGGGTACTTCCAAACCCGAGCCCGACAGCTAACCTCGTAGGCATGTGGAAGGGCAATGGACAGAGAATGAAACCGCTGCCTTGCCAGCGGTTTTTTATTGCTCCTCCATGCCCCGAGAGGAGGAGTTATGATGAACGGGGAATCTCCTGTCAAGGGGATTATCAAATCCCTCGGTCTCGTGTTTGGTGATATCGGAACAAGCCCGATATACACACTCACGGTCATTTTTCTTCTGATCAAACCCACTGAATATAATGTCATCGGAGTTCTCTCTCTCATTGTCTGGACATTAATCATACTCGTGAATATAGAATATGCCTGGCTCGCCATGAGCCTTGGGAAAAGGGGTGAAGGCGGCACAATAGTTCTCAAAGAAATCCTTGTCCCCTTGTTGCAATCAGGGAGGCAGATTTCATTTGTTACGTTTCTTTCCTTTATAGGAATATCACTCCTCATTGGTGACGGTGTAATCACCCCATCAATCAGTATCCTCAGTGCGGTTGAAGGGTCATTGCTGATACCGGCACTTGGAAATATCAGACAGGAGATCCTGATTCTCATAGCTGCGATCATTGCCGTACTGCTGTTTATTTTTCAGAGAAAGGGAACCGAAAAGGTAGCAGGAGTATTTGGACCATTGATGATTGTATGGTTTTCTTCACTGATACTTTCAGGTATGGTTTCAATAATCACCTTCCCGTCAGTCGTAAAGGCAATAAACCCCTACTATGCTTTCCACTTCATTCTTGAGAATGGCATCGTTGGGTTCTTTGTCCTTTCGGAGGTCATTCTCTGCGCAACAGGTGGAGAAGCACTTTACGCTGATATGGGACATTTAGGCAGGAAACCTATCATCAGAGCCTGGTCTTTTGTTTTTGTCGCGCTCCTGTTGAATTATCTCGGGCAGGGAGCGTTTCTCATTCAGTATCCGGAAACAACAAATGTCCTTTTCGGCATGATCTTTTATCAGGCACAGGTACTCTATATACCATTTCTCGTCCTCAGCATTCTTGCGACGGTCATCGCTTCTCAGGCGATGATCAGCGGGATGTTCTCAGTTGTCTATCAGGGGATCACAACACATATCATGCCTCTTTTTAAAATTGATTACACTTCAACAGAACTGCGGTCACAGATATATATCGGTTCCGTAAACTGGTTCCTTCTTGCGTCTGTGTTGTTCATCATGATTGAGTTCCGGGAATCCCACCGTCTGGCCTATGCATACGGCCTGGCAGTTACGGGAACTATGACACTCACCGGTATAATGATGACGTGGATTTTTTATAGAAGGAACAAGATGGGGATGGCTGCCATTTCAGTGTTTGTGACTTTTGTGGATTTGGCCTTCCTCTTTTCCAATATTTTTAAAATACCTCATGGCGGTTACTGGTCCCTCATTATCGGGGCATTCCCTCTTGCAATAATCCTGATTTATACAAGAGGACAGAGAAAGCTCTACCAGGCATTGAAGCCTGTACCCATTAATCAATTCCTCGAAAGATACACCGGTGCATATAAAAGGACGAACAGAATTAAAGGAAGTGCCCTCTATTTTCTGAAAGATGCACGGGAAATCCCACCATATATAATACGCAGCATGTTCGTTAACAGTATTATTTATGAAGACAACATTATTGTTTCGATAGTGAAACGTGTTGATCCATTCGGCGTGACGGGATTCTTCACTCAGGATCTTGCTCCCGGACTGAGAGTCTTCGAGATACAAGTCGGATACATGGAATTCCCCGATATTGAGGAGGTATTAAAAGAAGCAGGCATAGAAGAGAAAACAATTTTTTATGGGATTGAAGATATTGTAACAGGGAATATGATCTGGAGAATCTTTTCAAGTATTAAGAGATTGACCCCCAACTTTGTCCAATTTTATAAACTGCCCCCTCATAAACTCCATGGAATTATGACGAGGGTTGAACTGTGAAAAGGGATTTCAATCAAAGAATTCCTCGATGCTCTGCATCCGGGCATAAAAAAACAGTCATTCCAGCGAAGGCGGGAACCCAGAAGAAAGAAACTCTGGATTCCGCATCAAGTGTGGAATGACAAACTGTTTCAGGCATTTTCAATTGTTGATACCTCGCAGCTTGCTGCGGCGTAATTTCATTAATAATCTTTTTCTTTGGAGGACATCTATGAAATACAGTATTTTGCATAGTAGATTGCCGGTTTCCGGTACGCCGGTGAGATTGATGATTATGATAATCGCTCTGTTATTCTTTGTTACGTCATCATGGGCAACTCAACTCGGCTTGTTCGG
>JAGSYM010000211.1 GCA_018262395.1 Nitrospirota bacterium
TATATTGGTATTTTTTCGTACATACGGGAACTTTTTTCCCAGGTTCCCGATTCACGGATCCGGGGCTATTCTGCGTCCCGCTTCAGCTTCAATCTCGCAGGAGGAAGGTGTGAGTTATGCGCCGGAGACGGGCTCATCAAAGTAGAGATGCATTTTCTGCCTAATGTCTATATACCCTGTGATGCCTGTAAGGGGAAACGATACAACAGAGAGACACTCGAAATACAGTACCGAAAAAAGAATATAGCAGAAGTACTTGAGATGACAATCTCGGAGGCTCTCCAATTTTTTTCATCGATCCCTCCCATACGCAGAAAACTTGAGGTATTAGAGGATGTCGGGCTTGGCTATCTGCAGCTTGGGCAGTCTGCCTCCACACTCTCGGGCGGAGAGGCGCAGCGGGTAAAGCTCTCCAAAGAACTTGGGAAAGCCAAAAAGGGCAGCACCCTTTACATTCTCGATGAACCAACGACCGGACTTCATTTTGTTGACATCCAGAAACTGCTCACTGTTATAAACAGTCTGGTTGATTCAGGTAACACGGTTATTGTTATTGAACACAATCTGGACGTGATAAAATCTGCTGATTACCTTATTGATCTTGGTCCCGAAGGCGGAGATGAAGGAGGAAGAGTGATCGCAGAAGGAACCCCGGAGCAGGTCAGTATGAACACCAGCTCTTATACGGGACAGTTTCTGAAGGATAAACTTATTCGCCACGATTTTGTTCATACAGCTTCATGAGGATATGTAAACCCCAACAGAGCAGATATTGCTCGAAAAATTATTTAACTCGATGATTTGATTAAAATATCTATGAATATTCTCTAATGAACAATATCCATGAAACCATTATTTGAAGGTACACTACGGTATCGAAAACTAATTTTTCTCACAACATCTGCACTCTTCCAATGTTTTTTATGGATTAAAACGAAAAACTCGAAAATAATCCGGTTTATCTTTTTTTCCTTCCTGTTTACAGGATTCTGTCTACTGTCTTCCGGTTTCTCTTGTGTTCCGCCGAAGGAGCGGATATTCAAGAAAAGCAGGATCATTATGGACACCCTTGTCACCATCACCGTTGTTGCACGAACATCGTCTGATGCGGATGAGGCGATAGACAAGGGATTTCATGAAATCGAGCGTCTCGAAAAGGCTGCGAACTTTTATTCGCCGGATAGCGAAATTTCCCAAATAAATACTCACGCAGGCATCACACCCGTAAAGGTTTCGTCTGATATCCTTGAGCTCCTCATGAAAGCTCGGTACGTGTCTGAGAAAACAGACGGAGCATTCGATCTCACCATCGGTCCTGTCATCTCACTGTATGATTTCCATAAAAAGGTCTTACCCACCGATGCTGCAATTATGAAAAAACTTTCTCTGGTCAATTATCGTGATATAGTTATTAACAAGAACCAGTCGACTATCTTTCTGAGAAAAAAAGGTATGCTCATTGATCCCGGTGGAATTATGAAAGGATACGCTGCCGCCAAGGCAGCCGAGGTCTTAAAAAAACATGGCGTCAGCTCAGGCATTGTTGCTGTTGCAGGAGATATCAGCACCTTTGGACCGAAACCTGATGGCAGCCCGTGGAAAGTGGGAATCCGGGATCCGAGGGCGCAGGAACAGGATGAAGTCATGACCACGCTTCAACTCAGGGATATGTCGATATCAACGTCGGGAGACTATGAACGTTTTTTTATTATGAACGGCAGAAGATTCCATCATCTTATCTCTCCAAAAACAGGGTACCCTTCCGAGGAATGCCGGAGCGTAAGCATCATTGCAACAGAGGGCGCCTTCGCTGATGCGTTTGCCACCGGAATATTCATACTCGGTCCGGAAAAGGGAGTGAAGATTCTCGAAGAGATCGGTCTTGAGGGAATTATCATAGACAGAAAGGGCGGTCTGCATACAACACCAAAAATCAAGGAGCGTCTTGAGCTTAAGCCTGCTCCATAAAACTACCCTTGCTGACTGGTTGCTTTTCCTAATACTAATCGTTCTGTCCTTTTCGGGAATACTGTTCATCAGGGAAATACTTCCTGAGAGTCAGACTGTACTCATTGATGTTGATGGAAGACCTGCATATATTCTGCCCTTGGGTGATGACAAAACTCTCTCCGTTAAAGGTTCCGAAGGAACGACAGTTATCGAAATCAAGGGGAAGAAGGTTCGCATACTTGATTCCCCCTGCCGGAACAAACTTTGCATCAGGCAGGGGTGGGTCGGAGCAGGCGGAGTAGTATGTCTGCCAAACAAAGTTGTTGTCACAATCCGCGGTCATGAAGACAACGAAAACGAAATCGATGCAGTTACGCGATAAATACCGCATAGCTCTGCTCTCAGCTTTTGCACTGGGGATCCATGGCATTGAAAGTTTATTTCCGGCACCAGTGCCATGGTTGAGACTTGGCTTCGCTAACATTATTACCCTTATAACATTAGTACTATATGGCATGTATCCGGCAATCACGGTCACACTTATCCGGGTAATTCTCGGATCTCTGTTTTCCGGCACGTTTCTCGGTCCTGCCTTTCTGCTCAGCCTTGGAGGAGGAATTGCAAGCACCCTTGCCATGGGATTTATGCTCTCAGCAATGCCGAAACTATTCAGCGCTGTCGGGATCAGTATCATCGGTGCTCTGTTCCATAACATATCTCAACTGATCATTGCATATTTCTTTTTTGTTCAAAGGATTGAAGCGATACTTCTCATTACGCCGTTCATCATTCTTTTGGGGACTCTAACCGGCACAATCAACGGTGTCATCTCTGAAATGATGATAAAAAACTTGAAAAATTCCCTCCAGACGATTCAGAATGTGAGTCAATGATAATTGTCTGTCCGGTCTGCAAGAATAAAACCACCTGGGAGGAAAATCCCTGGAGGCCATTCTGTTCAGAGAGGTGCAAGTTGGTTGACTTCGGCAAATGGGTGTCGGATGAATACAGGATTGCAGGTACAAAGCAGGAAGAGGAACAGGAGAAACAAGAGGATAAGAGTACTCATTAAGGAGGAGGGTATCATGGTGAGAATAGCTGTTGCAGGGGCCGCAGGAAGAATGGGAAGCAGGATTGCTGCCTTATCACGGGAGTACACGGGCCTTCAGTTGGCCGGTGCATTCGAGCGAAAAGGCCATAAGGACATTGGCAGGGATGTTGGCCCCCTTGTGGGCATAGGTGATACAGGTATTCAGCTCGCTGACAGCCTTGAGGCGATCATCGATGCTGTTGACCTGATCATTTCTTTTACAACCGTTGAGGCGTCCCTCGAACATCTGAGGCTCGCGTCGTCAAAGGGAAAAGCCATGGTTATTGGCACGACAGGTTTTTCAAAGGATGTTATGAAGGAAGTTGTTGAACTCACAAAAAAAATCCCCTGTGTCATGGCCTCCAATATGAGCATGGGTGTTAACCTGCTCCTGAAAGTTCTTCAGGATATCGCACGGGTGCTCGGTGAAGGCTATGATATTGAGATCATTGAAGCACATCACAGAATGAAAAAAGACGCTCCGAGCGGAACAGCACTAAAGATGGCACAGGTTATCGCAGATGCCGTGAACAGAAATCTCGA
>JAGSYM010000212.1 GCA_018262395.1 Nitrospirota bacterium
TGTTTCAGCATCTGTTGTTTAGCAACGCTGAAACGAGTTCGCGTTCACTTTTTTCTTATCACCTTCATAATCTCCCTCATGAAAGCCGGGAGATCAGAGGGCTGACGCGAGGTTATGAGATTACCATCAACGACCACTTCTTTATCTTCGTAGAGCGCACCGGAATCCTTCATTTCCTGGGCAACGGACTTATAGGAGGTTGCATGTCTGCCTGTCATAAGGCCGGCGGTGATTAACGTCTGCGGTCCATGACAGATAGCCGAGACAGGTTTATTTTTCTGAAAGAAATGTTTTGCTATTTCGACAGCATTTTTATCTTTTCTCACTGTCTCAGGAGCCTTGCCTCCGGGAAGAATGAGGATACTGTAATCAGCGGGATCAACTTCTTTTAGAGCCTTATCCGCTTGGACCTCATAGCCATGTTTGCCTTTTATTGTTCCTTTTTTTATTGATGCGACATCCACCTCGATACCTTCTTCCTTCAGTCTGTAATACGGCACAAGGAGTTCGGTATCCTCAAAATTGTCTGCGCTGATTATTAATGCCCTCATACGATTTGCCTCCTTTCTCTTCTTTGAATCCCGACTGAACAAGCCTCATCCGTCTTGCAAGTTCCCTCAGGGCATCGGCGAGATTCATGCCCTGATCCATTAACTCTCTCACCACGTCTGCCTTGGAGAGTTCGTTGATGACCTTTTCACTTGTTTCATCCGTAAGACACACGTTTTTTCCCGTCTCTATTTGCTGCGTAATACAACCTTCTATCTGTTCCGGTGTATACTTGTTAGCGATTTCCCGTATATGCTTTATGTCCATTTTTGATAATATCCTTTACAATAGACGTACAGAAAGACATGCATCTAACATCATTCATAAACTGGACGGCAGATATTCTATTTGAGCGGATTTGAAGACTGTCGAAGACAGCATTCACCTCGGAGGACCCGATGCATATCAGGGCCGAGAATGAGCGAAAATACTGTATCTGCTGATATACATAAAATGAATAAAACAGGCTGACACATAGTGAATGTACCTTATTCATAATTCATATTATAAAAAAGAGCAGATAAATGCAAAAAGCGAACGCGTAATGTATGGAAGACCCTGAACTGAAGGTCTTAGATCCTAAAGAAAGAGTCGGTCTCATTGTTGTCTTAACCGGTCACGGCAAGGGAAAGACTACCTCGGCATTAGGAATAGCCCTCAGGGCGGCCGGATATGACATGAAGGTCTGCATCATCGGTTTTATGAAGGGTGACATGTACTCGGGTGAGATCGACGGCATCAAAAGGCTTGCACCAAATGTGGAACTGCACCTTACAGGAAAAGGTTTCTGCGGGATTAGGGGAGATTCGCATCTTTTTGAAGAACACCGGGCAAATGCTCAGAATGCAATGAACCTCGCAAATGAGAAGATGTCCACAGGGAAATATGACATCATTATCCTCGACGAAATCAATAATGCCATCACGTTAAACCTTGTTGATCTTCCTCAGGTATTAGCCATGATTGATGAGAAACCTCCCCTTATGCACATGATTCTGACGGGAAGAGATGCCCATCCGGAAATCATCAGGAGAGCACATACTGTCACGGAAATGAAAGAGATCAGGCATGCATTCAGGCAGGGCATAGAGCCGCAGAAGGGAATTGATTACTGAGAACGGAAAGGCCGATTTACCGTATGCAAAAAGTCATCCCCCGCGTATTGCTCGAAAAAGCTGCTGCATACAGAGACAAAATTGCATTCAATTATTTTGACGAAACATGGAAGGCCATTACCTATCATGAGCTCCTCACGTATGCAAAAGGTCTTGCAGCGTATCTGATAAGAATCGGGATACAAAAAGGTGACAGGGTTGCTGTCGTCTCCGAGAACAGGCCTGAGTGGTGTCTGGCTTACTTCGCGATTTCCCTGTCAGGTGGAATTGCCATCCCCATTGATGCACAGCTCGGAGCAGATGAAATAAAAAATCTGCTTGCTGATTCTGAAGCAAAGGCGGTCTTTCACAGCAAAAAGACATCGGAGCACGTGCGGAAAGCTGCCGGAGAAGCAAGTGATCATTTCCCGTTAACTGTTACGCTGATCAATCTTGATTCACCGGATTTCAGGGATATTATGACAACTCCGGCAGCCGACAGATCTCCGGAAATATCGGAAGAAGATATTGCATCGATCATTTATACATCAGGAACAACGGGCAAACCGAAAGGCGTAATGCTTACGCACAGGAATTTTTGTTCCGACGCCGAAGCCCTCATAGAGGCAGGAATCCTCTCTCATGATGACAGTGTCATCGGTGTACTTCCCCTCCATCATACCTATCCGTTCATGGGGAATTGTCTCATCCCTCTATTCCTCGGCATCTCTGTATCGTTTCCTCCAAGTCTGAAAGGCCCTGATATCATGGCAACCATGAGCAAAAACGGGGTTAGCATCCTTGTGAGTGTCCCTCAGCTGCTTGAATTGATCCGGAATGGAATTTTCAACAAAATAAAGCAATTGCATGGACCATTACCAAAAATCATGTTCAAGGTTTTATTTCTCTGCGGAAGTCTGCGGCGGAACTTCTCTATCAATCCGGGGAAAATTGTTTTCAAATCAGTCCACCGGGCTCTTGGTGAACGCTTCAGGTTCTCTGCCTGCGGAGGAGCGAAGCTCGATCCCGAAGTCATGGAAGACCTTGAAGCCCTTGGACTGACCATCCTTGAAGGATACGGCCTGACAGAGACATCCCCCATCGTTACCTTTAATCCGATAGAAAAGAGAAAGCCAGGCTCTGTTGGCAAAACGTTACCATCAGCCGAGATAAAAATCATTCATCCTGAACAGAAGAAAGAACTGGGTGTGATGCAGGAGGGCGAAATTGTGATAAGAGGGCCGATGGTAATGAAGGGTTACTATAAAAATCCTGAAGCAACCGCAGAAGTATTAAAGGACGGATGGTTTTATAGCGGAGATATCGGATATCTGGATAGCGACGGCTATCTCTTCATAACCGGAAGATTGAAAGAAGTGATTGTTTTGAGTTCCGGGAAAAATATCTATCCTGATGAAGTGGAGAAACAATATCTGAAAATACCGCTCATAAAGGAAATATGTGTCATGGGCCTCGAAGAGAAGGGAATGGTTGAGTCTCTGCAGGCAATCGTTGTCCCTGACTTTGAATATGCTAAGAAAGCCCAAATTGCCAATCTTCAGGAGACGCTAAAATGGGAGATCCAGAATATATCTGCCCAACTTCCACAGTATATAAGGATAAAAGGATATGCCCTCTACTCTGAACCACTGCCAAGAACTCCACTCGGGAAACTCAGACGGTTTATGGTCAAGGACCTCCTAAGCAGAAAACGCGAGAAAGTGAGGGGGAAAAGTGAAGACAAAAGACTCCTGGAGGACGAAGTTGGGATTACTGTTGTTAAGTGTCTGAAGCCACTGCTGAAAGAGCAGATTCCCATTCAGGCAACGGATAATCTTGAACTCGATCTTGGTCTTGACTCCCTTGCAAGGATAGAGCTGGTTGTTGCACTTGAAAACGCATTCTCATTAAAACTCCCTGAAACATTTACTATGGAA